>JALZAE010000508.1 GCA_030948535.1 Gemmatimonadota bacterium
TCCCGGCCTCGCCATCGCGCGCGCGCTGGTGAGACTCGATTCGTCCGTCGAGCCGGTGTTCGTCGGGGCGCGACGTGGCATCGAGCGCGAGGTGCTGCCGGGAACCGAGTTCCGCTACGTGCTGCTCGACTTGCATCCGATCTATCGCGCCAAGCCGTGGCGGAATTGGCGCACCGTCCTCTCGCTCGCGCGCGGATGGCGCGAGATCGCCGACGTCGTACGCCGCGAGCGGCCCGCCGTCGCCGTGGGCACTGGCGGCTATGCGTCCGGCCCGACACTCGCGTACGCCTCGCTCCACGGCGTACCCACGGCGATTCAGGAGCAGAACAGTGCGCCTGGTTTCACCACGCGCCTCCTCGGCAGGCGCGCCGACGAGATTTACCTTGGCTACGGCGAAGCGGCGGCCGCCCTTCGCCCGAGATCCGGCGCGTGGATGGGGGAGACTGGCAATCCCATCGACCCACCGCCCGTGCTCCGCCCGGCGCGAAGCGAGGCGCGCCGCGCCTGGCGCTTTCCGGAGCACGAGGGCTGCGTGATGCTCATCTTTGGCGGGAGTCAGGGTGCACGCGCCCTGAACGACGTCGTCGCCGCGTGGATGAAGGCGGGTATTCCCGATGGGCTCTCGGTGATCTGGGCAACCGGCCGGGCGACCTACGAGAGCTACCGACGCCTCGAGACGGAGCGCGTGCGCGTGATGCCCTACCTCTCGCCGATCGCCGACGCCTACGCGGCAACAGACTTCGCACTCAGCCGCGCCGGCGCGATCACCCAAGCGGAGCTCTGTGCCTGGGGCATCCCGTCGATCTACGTCCCGTTGCCGACCGCGGCGGCCGATCACCAGACCGGCAACGCCCGCGCGCTGGCCGATGCCGGCGCCGGGATCCATCTCCCTCAGCCGGAGCTGAGCGCCGAGCGCCTCGATCGCGAGATCCGCGTGCTGATGACCGATCGCCAACGCCTCGACGCCATGTCGGCAGGAGCGCAGCGGAGGGGCAAGCCGGACGCGGCGGAGAATATTGCGCGGCGCATACTTACCCTGGCTCAGCTCAAGCGACTTCCAAGCTGACTCCAGCTTGAGTCGGCGACCCGGAGCGCGCTATATTGGCGGCGCCGACACATGTCTCCATTCAATCCCGCCGACCCTCGTCCGGTACACTTCGTAGGCGTCGCCGGCGCCGGAATGAGCGCGCTCGCCGAGCTTGTCGCGCGCCGCGGGATTCGCGTCACCGGCTGCGATGCCAACGCGGCTGCGGTCGGCGATCTGGAGCGGCTCGGCATCATCGTCGTAGACCACCACGACCCGTCCCATGCCGATTTCGCGCAGTCGCTCGTCGTGACCTCGGCCATGCCCAAGGATCATCCGGAGCTCGCGCGCGCGCGCGAGCTTGGCATTCCGGTCATTCGGCGAGCGGAGGCGCTTGGCGCGGCGGTGCAGGGCGGCGAGATCGTCGGCATCGCCGGCACGCACGGCAAAACGACGACGACGGTGATGACGACCGAGGCGCTGACGGCGGCGGGCCGCTCGCCGACCGGGATCGCCGGCGGTCGCGTCGGCGCCTGGGACGGCAATCTCCTCCCGGGCGGCGATGAGCTGTACGTCGTCGAAGCCGACGAGTACGACCGGAGCTTTCTCGCTCTCCCGGCGACGATCGCCGTCGTCACGAACGTCGAGGCCGACCACCTCGACATCTATCGCGACCTCGACGACATCCGCGATGCGTTCACGCAGTTCGTCGCGGGTGCGCGCGGCATCGTGCTGTGCGCCGAAGACTCCGGAGCGAACAGCCTGCGGCTGCCGAGTTCGGCCGAGGTGATCCGGTACGGATTCTCGTCGGCGGATGCGCGGCTCATCGCGCAGGATGTACGGCTGGTCGACGGAGGCGAGGCGTTCACCGTCGTCTTCGATGGCGAGGAAGTCGGCGACGTCGCGCTGCGCGTCCCGGGCCGGCACAACGTGCTCAATGCGCTCGGGGCACTGGGCGCCGGTCTCGCGCTCGGCGCCAACGTCAACGCGATGGCGGCCGGACTCGCGCGGTTCCGCGGCGTCGAGCGGCGCTTTCAGAAGCTTGGCGATGCCCGCGGCGTCAGCGTCGTCGACGACTACGCGCATCATCCATCGGAGATTCGCGCCACGCTCGAGGCGGCGCGCGCCGCGTTTCCCGGACGGCGGATCGTCGCGGCGTTCCAGCCGCATCTCTTCAGCCGCACGCGTGATTTCGCGCGTGATTTCGGCGTCGCGCTCGCGCAGGCCGACGCCGTGTTTCTCACCGAGATCTACGCGGCACGCGAGCAGCCCATCGATGGCGTGTCGTCGTCACTGATCGAAAGCGCGCTGGCGGATGCCAGCGGAACCCTTGCGTGGCGAGGGGAACGAGATTCACTCGCCGAGGCGATGGCGACGACGGTGCGTCCCGGCGACGTCGTGCTCACCCTTGGCGCGGGGGACATCACGCGCACCGGGCCCGAGCTGCTCGCGCGCCTGGGCGCGCCCGACGCCGGACGCCTGACGCCCGATGCCTGATGTCTGATGTCTGATGCCCGCACCGCGCTCATCGATGCCCTGCGCTGGCTCTGGTGGAAACCGCTCGCCGTCTTTCTCGTGCTCGCCGTCGTGGCGACGTCGCCGTGGTGGGGACCGCCCGCCCTCGCGCCGCTCTCGTACTTTCGCGTGCGCCGCGTCGAAATCGAGGGCGCGCGATTTCTCGCGCCGCAGGATGTACTGGCGCGGCTTCGCATCGACACCACGCGATCGGTGTGGGATGACGTGCGGCCTCTCGAGCGACGCGTCGCCGCGCATCCGCAGGTGCGCAGCGTGCGCGTCGAGCGAAAGCTGCCGGGGACGCTCGTCGTCTACGTCACCGAGAATCTTCCGATCGCCCTCACGCCGGCGAAAGACGCGCTCACGCCCGTCGATGCGTCCGGCCGATTGCTACCCATCGATCCCAGCCGCGTTGGCGTCGATTTGCCGGTCGTGCCGCGCGTGGACACCATGGTGCTGCGCGTGCTGGCGGACATTCGCGCGGGCGCGCCGGCGCTGTTCGACCGCATCAGCGATGCGCGTCGCAGCGGACACGATGATGTGCTGCTACGCTTCGCGACGTTGCGTGTGCTGGTGCGTCCGGACGTTGGTGTCGCTAGGTTGTCCGACATCGTTCCCGTCGAGCAGGATCTGGTGAAGAAGAATCACCACGTCACCGAACTCGACCTTCGTTTCCGCGACCAAGTCGTCGCTAGAGTGCAATGAACCCTGATCGGTTAGTCGCCGGCCTGGACATCGGCTCCGCCAAGACCACGGCCATCATCGCCGAGGTCGTCGGAGAGCTGCCCAAGTATCCGACCATCAAGGTGCTTGGCGTCGGCCAGGCGCGGACCGCCGGCATGCGCAAAGGCGTGGTGTCGGACATCGAGGAGACCACGCGCTCGATCAAGAAGGCGCTCGAGGATGCGGAGCGCATGGCCGGCGCGAAGGTCGACTTCGTGTACGCGGGCATCGCCGGGGGTCACGTCGCCGCGATGACGAGTCACGGCGTAGTGGCGATCAATGGCGACGAGATCAGCAAGGCTGACGTCGAGCGCGCGAATGAAGTCGCGCGCGCGCACGCGCTTCCGACCGATCGCGAGCTGCTGCACGCGATTCCGCAGGAGTATCGCGTCGACAAGAACAACGGGATCAGAGATCCGATCGGCATGATCGGCACGCGGCTGGAGACCGAAGTCTACCTGGTGACGATCGGCGCGTCGCCCGCGATGAACCTTCGAAAGTCGATCGAGCGGGCCGGGTACAAGACGCGCGAGCTGGTGCTCGAGCCGTTGGCGAGCGCGCTCGCCGTGCTGACGGAGGACGAGAAAGAGCTTGGCGTTGCGCTCGTGGAGATGGGCGCCGGCACGACCGATCTGGCGATCTTCCACGAAGGAAAGATCAGACACCTCGGCACATTGGCGTTCGGCGGCAACCACGTCACGAGTGACATCGTGCACGGGTTAGGCGTCACTCAGGCGGACGCGGAACGGTTGAAGGAGCGCTTCGGTTGCGCGTACGAGCCGTTGGTCGACCCCGCCGACGTGATCCAGTTGCCGAGCACAGTGGCGCAGGGCGACCGGCAGATTCCGCGCGAGCTGCTGAG
>JALZAE010000515.1 GCA_030948535.1 Gemmatimonadota bacterium
CGCCTCGATAGCGCAGTGCCGTATCCGGCGCGAACAAGAATGCGGTCGCACGGCGGATCGTCTCCGAGAATTGCCGCAGCGGCGCGATGTCGTCGAGCACCCAGAACGCGCGCCCGTGCGTGGCGGCGATGAGATCGCCACCGTGGATATGTAGATCGCGAACGGAGGCGATCGGCAAGTTCAGCTGAAGCGTCTGCCAGTTGTCGCCGTCATCGAAGGAGACGTACGCGCCCGTCTCGGTGCCGGCGAACAGGAGTCCGCGCCGCACCGGGTCCTCGCGAATCGCGCGCGTGTACGCGCCGTCGGGGATGCCGCGCACGATCTTCGTCCATGTCTTGCCGTAGTCGCTCGTCTTGAAGAGATACGGCTTGAAGTCATCCTGCTGATAGCGGTTGGCTGCGATGTACGCCGTACCCGCATCGTGGTGCGAGGCCTCGATGATGCTCATGCGCGTGTACTTGCCGAGTCCCTTGGGGGTGACGTTGGTCCAGCTCGCGCCGCCGTCGCGGGAGAGATGGACGAGTCCGTCATCCGAGCCGGCCCAGAGTACTCCCTTCGTCACCGGCGACTCGGCGAAGGCGAAGATCGTCGCGTACCACTCGGTGCCCGTCATATCGAGCGTGATCTTTCCGCCGACCGGGCCCATCGTCGCGCTGTCGTGGAGCGTGAGGTCGGGGCTAATCTTCTGCCAGCTGTGTCCGTCGTCCGTCGTCTTGAAGACGTACTGCGCGGTGACGTACAGCGTGTTCGCATCATGCGGCGACCAGACGATCGGAAAGGTCCACTGAAAGCGGTACGGCACATCCTTGGCGGCGTAGCCGTCGTAGTTGTTGAGTGTGACGGAGACGTCCTGCGCCTGCCGGGTGCGATGATCGTACTTCGTCATCTCGCCCATGTACGTCGCCGCGAAGACGAGACTCGGGTCGGTCGGCTTGGGCGCGATGTACCCGCTCTCCCCTCCGCCGACGGAGTACCAATCTTCGCGCCCGATCGAGCCATCATCGGAGCGGCTGGCGATCGAGACGGTGGTGTTGTCCTGTTGCGAACCGTAGATCCGGTAGGGGAACTGATTGTCGGTCGTGACGTGATAGAACTGCGCCGTCGGTTGATTGTAGACCGTCGACCACGTATCGCCGGCGTCGAAGCTGACGGTCCCGCCGCCGTCATTCCCTTCGATCATTCGCTTCGGATCCTTGGCGTCGATCCAGAGCGTGTGGCAGTCGCCATGCGGCACCCTGATGCGCGACCAGGTCTTGCCGCCGTCGATCGAGCGCCAGGTGCCGAGGTTGAGAACGTAGACCGTGTTGACATCCTTCGGATCGGCGAAGACCCCGGAGAAATACCAGGGCCGAATCTGAAATTTCTGATCGCCGCTCACGCGCTGCCACGTCTTGCCGGCGTCGTCCGAGCGAAAGATCCCGCCCGACGAATCGTGTGCCTCGACGCTCGCGTACAATCGCTTGCCATCGGCGCCGGACACCGAGATGCCAATGCGACCCTTGTCGCCTTTGGGCATGCCGCTGTTGTCGGACAGGTCGCTCCAGCTATCGCCGCCGTCCGTGCTCTTCCACAACCCGCTCGTTGCGCCGCCGGAGCTGAAGCCCCAGGGGTAGCGCTGGAACTGCCACATCGCCGCATAGAGAATGCGCGGATTGCTCGGATCCATGGCGATGTCGACCGCGCCCGTCGAGTCATTCACGTAGAGCACGCGCTGCCAAGTCTTCCCGCCATCTCGTGTGCGATAGAGGCCGCGCATGGCGTTCGGGCCGAACGCGTGGCCCATCGCAGCGACGTAGACGACGTCGCTGTTGTGCGGATCAACCTTGACGACCGAGATGTGGCGCGCATCCTCGAGGCCGATCTTTTGCCAGCTGTCGCCGCCGTCGGTCGTGCGCCACATGCCATCGCCGTACGTGAGGTCCTCGCGGAAATCGGCTTCGCCGCTGCCGACGTAAATCACGTTCGGATCGCTCGGCGCCACGGCCAGGGCACCGACGGATGCGATCTTCGAGACGTAGTCGGTGATATTGCGCCAGCTATTCCCACCGTTGACCGTCTTCCACACGCCGCCGTCGACGGCGCCGAAGTAGAACGTCTGGAGGCGATTCGGATCTCCGGCAACGGCGACGGAGCGTCCACCGCGATGCGGGCCGACGTTGCGCCACTTGAGACCGTTCAGGTAGGCGGGCGCGAACGACGCGCGAGCCGTGTCCGATGGCGGGCTCGGGGCCGGCCGTTGCGCGCCGGCGCTAACGGCGATCAGCAGTGACAGAGCTGCGATGGGCTTGGTGCGGAAGAGCATGAGACGGTTTTGTCTGGAAGAAGGTCTCGCAGAGTAGCCCTGAGCGCCGACGCGGGGCAACGTCCGTTACAGTTGCAGGTGTCCTCGCTCTTTTGTCGCCGGCGTTTCGCCGTTACTAGAGCGTCGCCGTGCCCGGCTCGCCGTCGGCCGGTGAGCCGCCCCGCTCGCGGTGCGCCGCACGGAGCAGGTTCGCTGCCGTGTACACGACGACCACGATGACGAGCCCGCGCACGAAGTCGAGTGGCAGCGATTTCACCGCGTAGGCCGCGATGAGCACCGCGGGTAGTCCGCCGAGAAGCAGGCCGAGCGAGACGCGGGTGTCGAACTTCCGCTCGCGGATAAATCGCACGCTGGCCACCGGCATCAGAAACGCGCACGAGCCCATCATGATCGGAAACGCCGTCTTCGGGCTCATCCCGAGCAGGCTGATGAGAATCAAGCACGGCGCGTACAGTCCGATGCCGAGCGTCATCAGCGCACCGAGCAGAAAATTCACCGCGATCGCGATCACGAGCTTCGGCCCATCGAGTCCGAGCGCGACGCCACCGCCCGGCACGACGTTGAGCAGCGACAGTGTCATGATCGTCGCCGCGGCGAGGAGGCAGAGGCCCATGCCGACCTGCACGCGCTGTCTTGGCCAATGCGATACCACGCCCGCGCCCAGCCACGCGCCGGCGATCGCGGCGGCGATCATGGAGATCAGCGTGAGGCTGTCGACCGGCACGATCTTGGTGAAGATGAACGCCTGCACGACCGTCGGCAGCGTGTGCCCGACGTTGAGCGTGCCGGGGATGCGCTCGTCCCGCACCATCTTGAACTGACGAAAGATGCTCGTCGTCGGCGCGAAGGAGCCGATCCCGAGCGTGTCGAAGAAGTTGGTGACGAAGCCGGTCGCGGTTCCCAACAGCGTCGGGCTCGCGGGCGACCCGCGCAGAGCGGCGAACAGCACGCCGAGGTAGCCGAGTGCCACCACAGCGAGCGCGAGGAGGAGCACATCCTTCGCGGTCATGACGCGACCGGCCTACGAGTCTGACGTCTTTTTCTTGTCGCCTCGGGGCACGCGATGGCGCAGCGACTCGAGCTGCGCCGCCTGTTCCGGATTTCTGGCGACGATGTCGTCGAGCAGCACGTGCGCGATCTCGTCGTCGATCACCGTCGGCTCGGCGGAGAACCGCTTGCCGTAACCCAGGTGACGCGACGGATCCAGCAGCACGGAGTGATTGAGGACAATGTCGACCTTGCCCTCTTGGACGCGCACGGCCGCGAAGTGCTTGCCGGGCTTCTCCATGTATCCGACGCGCAGGCCATCGACCTCGGCAGGCCAGGCCGGCAACGCATGCTCGGCGCCATCGCTGCCGATGAAGGTCGTCGCGCCCGGCTTGAGATTGGGGGCGTTCTTTTCGTAGCCGCCGTGATACATCAACGCGTGTCGCATGAATGTCCTAAGGGTGAGAGTTGATCGACTGCCGTCACGATACGACGCGAAGGCTGCGCCCGCCAGACGCGCCTCGCTTCTCGTTTGCGCTCTGACCCGGCATCATTCGTCCATGGCCAAGACATCCGTTACACAGCCGTTCGTGGTGAAAGAGTCCGCGATCGCGGGAAAGGGCGCCTTCGCGACCCGGCGCATCCGCGCCGGCACCAGGATCGTCGAATACATCGGTGAGCACATCACGGACGAGGAGTCCGATCGCCGCTACGACGATGACGCGATGGAGCACGCCCACACGTTTCTCTTTACGGTCGACGACGATGACATCATCGACGCCGCGGTCCGGGGCAACGACGCGCGCTTCATCAATCACTCCTGCGACCCAAATTGCGAATCGGTGACGGCGGGCTCGCAGGTGTTCGTCTACGCCATCAAGAACATCCAGCCTGGTGCCGAGCTGACCTACGACTACAAGCTGCACCGCTCCGGGGTGTGGCGCGCGCGGTACGCCGCGCAGTACAAATGTCTGTGCGGCGCGAAGCGATGCCGTGGAGTGATTCTCTATCATCCGCGCAGGCCGAAGAAGAAAAAGGGAAAAAAGGGGGTTGGGGGTTCGGGATTGGGGCGCGTGAAGAGACGGTACTGAAGACTCGCGTTCCCTTCTTGAGTAGCCGTGTGTGCATACGTAGCTTCGCGCACATGCGTATCGCTGCCCTGTTGCTCGTCGCGCTCGCGGCATGCTCGAGTGAGCCGCCCAAGGCGCCCGCTGCCGCGCCGCCCGCGGCCGCGACGCCGGCCGAAGATCTCACCAAGATCGATACAGCGATCGCGCCGGCCCTTGGCGTCGAGCTATCGAAGATGACCGCGAAGCCCAGCGGATTGTATCTGCGCGACAAGAAGATCGGCACGGGCGCGCGCGCGGACTCCGGGAAGTGGGTGCAGGTGGAGTACACAGGCTGGCTGGCCAACGGAAAAAAGTTCGACAGCAGCCGCGACCGTCACGAGCCGCTGAAGTTTCCGATCGGGTTCAATCGCGTGATTCGCGGCTGGGATGAAGGCGTGCAAGGGATGCGCGTTGGCGGACGGCGATTGCTGATCGTGCCGCCCGAGCTCGGCTACGGCAAAGCGGGCCAGCCAGGCACCATCCCATCGCGCGCCACGCTGGTGTTCGACATCGAGCTCGTGAAGGTCTTCTGATGTCTGGCGCCTGACCTCCGCATATGCGCCTATGGCGACTTCTGCTCCGCGCGACCACGCGTCTCTTCTCGCACGGCGATCCGTGGGAGAAATTCGAGTACGAGGTGCCGAACGCGATGTTCGGTCACGGTTCCTTGCACGACTTCCGCTGGTACTTCGGCGGCGACAGCGCGGTGCAGGTTCAATCGGTCGACCACATCTGCGAGTGGCTGATCGCCTGCGAGTACGCGTCGGACTCGGCGCTCTTTCACGAGCCCGACTACTGGCAGCATCCGCGCACCTTCGAGGAGCTGCGCAAAGGTGACTGTGAGGATCATGCGCTCTGGGCGTGGCGCAAGCTGGTCGAGCTCGGCCACGACACGCATCTGATGATCGGGAAGTGGACGCCGCCCGGCGGTCAGCCCGGGGATCATGCTTGGGTCACCTTCGAGAAGGATGGCGTGGGCTACATCCTCGAGGGCGTTCGCAAGCGGCGCGAGACGATGATCCTTCGGCTCGATGATGTGCGAGCGCATTACGAGCCGATGTTCTCGGTCGATCACAACTTCACGCGCTACGCGTACACCGGCTACCTCAAGCACGTGCACGCACTGCTGCTCGGCCGAGGAAAGCCGCGCCGCGTTCCGGAACGGTCGGGTCCAATCGTCGTTCCGCGCGGCGAGTAGCGCGACGCGTCTCACGTTCATCGCACCCATCATTCAACTGACATCGCCATGAAAGTCGCCATCGGCTCGGACCACGCCGGCTTCAAGTACAAGGAGCGCATCAAGCAGGTTCTCGGGGGGTGGGGGCACGAGGTTACAGACTTCGGCACGTACTCGCCCGAGACCACGGACTACCCGATCTGGTGTCGTCCGGTGGCGGAGGCGGTCGCGCGCGGCGAATACGAGCGCGGCATCGTGCTCGGCGGCTCGGGGAACGGTGAGGCGATCGTCGCCAACCGCGTGAAGGGGGTGCGCTGCACCATCTGCTGGAACGAGTCCTCGGCCCGCTTCGCCCGCATGCACAACGACGCCAACTGCCTCTCGATCGGGGAGCGCATGATCACCGACGAGATGCTCGTCACCATTCTCGATCTGTGGTTCACGACCCCGTTCGAGGGCGGGCGGCATCAGAAGCGGATCGACATGATCGACGCGCCGTAGCTCGGGAACTCGCGGGGGGCGCCACGTCCTGTTAGGCGGTGGCGGCTAGCAGGCATCTGTCACGCAGCGCCTACCGGAGCTCGCAATGCCCGACCTTCCGTGGTTCGACCTCGGCGCCGTGGCCGATTTGAGCGCTCGTCCGCTCACTCCCGCGAACGTCGGGCGGTCGAAGATCGCGGTGACCTTCGTGAACGGCGAGTTCGGCGCGCTGTCCGGCGTGTGCACCACGCTGGAGGTCCGCTGCTGGACGAGTCGCTGCGATTCGCCGCCGGGCAACTCGGCAGCGAGACGAAGCTCATCAGGTGCTGCTGCGAAACAAAGTCGCGGCGTTCATCATCACCGGCGGGCAGGACGACATTCAGGCCGTCGCGGGCCAGATGCTCGGCTTTTTCGGCGAGATCGGCTGTCACTTTCCGCAGTTCCCTTACATCGCGCACAGCCGCGGCTGGTCGGCGGAGGACATGGAGAGGAACATCGCCTACGTGATGATGAGCCAGGAGGTGCGTGAAGGTGCACAGATGCTCGTCGCGAGGGCGGTCGACATGGCGGAGTTGCTGATCGAGCACGAGGAGGCGCCGCATGCTATCGCGCGCGGCGGACGCAAAGCGCACTTCCTCGCGCTCGGAGGCAGCGCCGAGGAGGAACCGATGCCGGCTGCGAGGCCTTCTACCGCCGCGCCGGCGAGCTCATCACCGCGCGGCACTGCGAGTCCGCCGCCGCGATGAAATTGGTGGCGAGCGTGCGCTGCGCCTCCCCGTCCGTCTCATGCGCGATTTCGGATGCGGGCAGCACGGCACCGACCCAGTCTTGCGTGTGCCAGTGTCCCGAAGGGAGCGGGCCGAGTCGCTCGACGGCGGGGTACGGGTACGGCGTGACGTAGATGTAGGGCTCCGCATAGGAGTCATCGCCCGGCGACATCCCGGCTCCGATCGTCTTGCCGGGTTCGAGCGCGGTGAGCGTCGCGAGATCGAAATGGTGGGGCCAGCATCGGATCGGCGATGCGCCCGCCGTGCGCGCGACGAGATCCTCCAGCAACAGCGCGGCATTGGCGTAGTAGCGCTCGACCTCGCGAAACGCCGCGCCGTCGCCCAAGGCGAATGGCGCGCCGCCGCTGGTCGTGTGCTGCGGAATCTCGTAGTGCTTCTGCATCGTCATGCGCGCAGCGTCGGCGCCACGCTCGGCGACGCGGGCCACGAGCCAATCGAAACCGGCGCCCATGGTGAGTCCGTCGAGCGGTAGTTGCGCCTGAGGCTTGCCGCCTTCGTCGAGGATCATGAGCGTGATGTCGGCCAGCCTGAGTGCGGTGCGGAAGGGTCGAGCCGTGGGCACGACCATGGTCGCTAAGGCTCGCACGCTCGAGAGCCACTCGAAGTTGGTGTGACTGTCGTCGGGCGTCGCGGGGAGGAGAGAGATGCCGGTTGAGTTGGCGATCTGCGCCGCGTGATGCAGCTGCAACCGTGCGTCGGCGAGCGAGCGCGGCGCGATGGCGCCGAGCGGCTCCCAACGCGCTGCTGGAACCTCGGCGGAGGTTCGTCCATTCGTGTTGTTCGGGTGCGTCATCTCATCCTCGCTATCGTTGGCTGTTGAGCATGGCGCACTCGCTCGCCGGCCGTACATTTGCGGAACACCCGCCCTCCTTTACCCGCCGCCGCATGACCGAGCACACCGCAGCCAGTCCGTCGGTCACCCGCATCGCCGCCCTGCTCGAGGACGCGCGCGCGCACACGCTCAAACTTGTTGCGCCGCTGAGCGAGGAAGAGCTGCGCACCCAGCACGATCCGCTGATGAGTCCGATTCTGTGGGACTTGGGACACATCGCGTACTTCGAGGAGCTGTGGCTCACGCGCAATCTGGATGGCCCGATCGAGTTCAGCGAGATGCCCGGGATGTTCAATCCCTTCGAGCATCCGCGGCGCGTTCGCGGCGCGCTGCCGTTGCCGTCCATCGAACAGTGGCTGGAAATCATGCGCGAAATTCGCGCGCGCGTACTCGATCGGCTCGAGAGCGCCGACCTCGAGAGCGGACCGCCGCTCGAGCGTGAGGGCTACGTCTACCACATGGTGGCGCAGCACGAGCATCAGCACGGCGAGACGATTCTCCAGACGCTGCAGTTGAAAACCGGCCGGCCGTACGCCGCGCCGCGCGCGATTGCGCTTCCCGTTCCGGAGGCTTCAATCGCCGAGGACATGGTTCGATTCCCGGGCGGCAGAGTCGAGATCGGCACGCGCGACCGCTCCGCGGCATACGACAATGAGCGCCCGGCGCATCTCGTCAGCATCGCTCCATTCGACATCGATCGCACGCCGGTCACCAACGGCGCCTATCTCGAGTTCATGCGGGACGAGGGCTACTCGAATCGCGCGCTGTGGAGCGAAGCCGGGTGGTCATGGTTGGGCGAAGCCGGCGTCGAATCGCCGAAGTACTGGACGCGCGACGGAGATTCGTGGAGCGTGCGCGTGATGGATCGCGTCGCCGCGCTCGTGCCGGATGAGCCCGTCGTTCATGTGTGCTACCATGAGGCCGAGGCGTTCGCGCGCTGGACTGGGAAGCGACTGCCGACGGAACTCGAGTGGGAGGCGGCGGCGAGCTGGGATCCAGTGCGCGGGGAGAAGCGTACGTACCCGTGGGGCGACGAGCCGTGGTCCTCGCTGCTGGCCAATCTCGATCAGCTCTCGTTCGGCGTGGCGCGTGTTGGCGCGTATCCGCGTAACGTGTCGCCGATCGGCTGCTACGGGATGATTGGCGATGTGTGGGAATGGACGTCGAGCGATTTCGGCGGATATCCCGGCTACCAGAGCTTTCCCTATCCCGAGTACTCGGAGGTGTTTTTTGGCGACGAGTACAAGGTGCTTCGGGGAGGCTCGTGGGCCACGCGGCCGGGCGCGGTACGCACAACTTTTCGCAACTGGGACTACCCGATTCGCCGCCAGATCTTCAGCGGTTTTCGCTGCGCGCGCGACGCCTAACGTTCTAACGACGCATCTCAATGGCCAATCCCGCCTGGAAGGACGTGCCCGTCGCGGCCCCGATCGATTCCGCGCTCGTCGACGACGTGCGCCGCGGGCTCGCGCTGCCGCAGAAGGAGCTGTCGCCGAAATACTTCTATGACCAGCGCGGCTCGGAGCTGTTCGAGGAGATCACGAAGCTGCCCGAGTACTATCTCTCGCGCACCGAGCGGCGGCTGCTCGAGCGATGGATGCCCGAGTTGCTGCGCCGCCTCCGCTCCGCCACGCTGCTCGAGCTCGGCGCCGGTGCCGCCGCGAAGACGCGGCTGATCCTCGACGCGATGCGCGCGGCCGGCTCCGCCGAACTCTACGTGCCGGTGGACGTCAGCGAGCAATTTCTGCACGATGCGTCGGCCGGCCTTCGCGCCGACTACGAAGGTCTCACCGTCTGGCCGTTGGTCGCCGACATCTCCGGCCCGCTCGCCTTTCCGTTGCGCATGCCGCGGCCGGTGTTGTTCGCCTTCCTGGGCAGCACGATGGGGAACTTCGAGGAATCCGCCGCGATCGCGCTGTTGAGCCGAGTGCGTGGCACGATGGCTCCTGACGATCGGCTGCTGCTCGGCGCCGATCTGCGCAAGGACGTCGCGGTGATCGAGCGTGCGTACAACGATGCGCGCGGCGTCACGGCGGAATTCAATCGCAACGTGCTCGAGGTGCTCAACCGCGAGCTGCACGCCGACTTCGTGGCGAGCCGCTTCGCGCACCGCGCCTTCTACAACACCACGCTACATCGCATCGAGATGCATCTCGACTCGATCGGCGATCAGCGGGTGCCCGTGCCGAGCGTCGGGACGATCACGTTTCGCGATGGCGAATCGATTCGTACCGAGATCAGCTGCAAGTACGATCGAGACACCGTCGCGCGGCTGTTCGCGGCGGCGGGACTCGTGATCGAGGAGTGGGTCGAGGATGAGGAGCATCCCTACGCGCTCGTCCTCGGCGCCCCGGCGTGACGACGGCCGTGAAGGGCAGTGTGTTGCCACGCGCGCTGGCGGCGATGTCGCCGGTGCTGCGCGACCGCGCCTTCCCGCCGGCGCGCGCCGCGGGCGCGTCGCGCATCGGCGCCGAGGTCGAGCTCATCGCGGTGCTGAGCGAAAGTGGGAGCGTTTGTCCGCTCGAGGCGCCGGGCGGTGGCGTAGCGACGCTTCCATTCTTGCGGCGGTGGGGATCATCGCACGCATGGGCGGAGATGCGCTCCTCCAAAGGCGTGCCGAGTTTCTGTTTGCCCGACGGCGGCCGCGTCACCTTCGAGCCCGGCGGGCAGATCGAGTACGGAGCGCCGCCGTCCGCATCGCTGAGCGTGCTCGTTAGGCAGTTGCACGACGTGGTTCGGCCGCTGCGTACCGCGGCGCGCGACGTGGGCATCGAGCTGCTTTCGCTGGGTATCGATCCGCATAACACGCTCGCCCACGCGGCACTCCAGGTCGGCGGGGAGCGGTACGAGAGCATGGCTGCGTACTTCGCGACGATCGGCGATGCGGGGGCGCGCATGATGCGACAATCGGCGTCGATCCAGGTTTGTCTCGACACGCCGCATGGCCTCGAAGAGACGTGGCGCACATTGAACGCCGCCGCGCCGATCGTCGTGGCGATGTTCGCGAACTCGCCGCGATACGGCGGCGAGATCACGCCACATCAGAGCGTGCGCGCCGAAGCGTGGCGTGCACTTGACGCGAGCCGCACTGGTCTGGCCATCTGCGACGCGCCCGGCTCGGATGGCTATTTGGATTTTGCGTTGGCGGCTCGGTCGATCTTCCATGCTGGTCATCCGCCGTTCGGCGAGCTGCTCGCGGCGGGCGACGTGTCGATAGCTGAGTGGGACACGCACGTATCGACGCTTTTTCCGGAGGTGCGGCCGCGCGGGTATCTCGAGGTGCGGTCGGCTGACGCGATCGATCCCGACGATTACGCCGCGCCCTTGGCGCTCCTGGCGGGCATTGCGTATCACGGCCCGTCGTTGCGGATCGCATCCGATTTGCTCGGTGAGCCCAGCGAGCAGCGACTGCGCACCGCGAGCCGCGCCGGGCTGCGCGATGCGACGCTCGCGCGCGACGCCGCCGCGCTGGCGGACATCGCTATGGCGGGTTGCGATGCACTTGGACCGGATTTCATCGCCGGCGAAGATCTCGAGCGCGCCAAGGATTTCTTCGCGCGGTACACGTTGCGCGGCCGCGCTCCAGCCGACGACGCGCGCGGCGAGGCCCCGCGCCCCTGAGCGATCCCGCGCGGGGCAGCGATGTCGCGGCGTCGATGGCGGCCGAGCATCTCCGCAAGCGATACGGATCGATCATCGCGCTCGACGACGTTTCACTCGCGCTGGCCCCGGGCGAATGCGTGGCGCTGATCGGCGAGAGCGGCTCAGGTAAGACGACGCTGCTGCGATCGTTCAATCGCATGGTGCAGACGGACGACGGGCGCGTGCTGCTCGACGGCTCGGACACGCGCGAGATGGATCCGGTGGTGCTGCGGCGGCGCGTTGGCTACGTGCCGCAAGACGGCGGTCTGATGCCGCACTGGCGCATTCGGCGAAACGTCGAGCTCGTGCCTCGGCTCCGAGGGATGTCGGATGCCGCATCGCGCGCCGACGCCGCGCTGCGGCTCGCCGGGCTCGAGCCCGAGCGCTTCGCCGAGCGCTGGCC
>JALZAE010000552.1 GCA_030948535.1 Gemmatimonadota bacterium
CAGTCCGTACACGGAGACCTGTCCGCTAAACCCGCCGGACATGAACGAGTAGAACTCGTCGTAGGAGCCGGGCGCGACGTAGACCTTGGAGGCGGCGTCTCCCGTGACGAGCGTGTTGGGCTTCGCACCGTTCGCGGAGCAGGCATAGACGGCCGACCCCGCAATGGCGATTACGCCAGCCGTGACGATGAGTGGGCGAAAGGATTTCGTTGGCATGACTGCCCCGCTTGAGATGATGGAGCGTTGCTCTTCACGACTTGGGCACGGGAGTCACCGCGCCTCGAGCGTGTGTGTGAATGTCGGCGGGACGGTTCCCCCGATAAATCGGGGAAACGCGCGACTCGTGTAGGCAACTCCGCGAGACGCGGTGGTGAATCGCCCGACACGCGCAACTCGACGCGTGCGGTCTTCACGCTCGCGGTGGCCGGCCTACGCCGCCGGCGGAACCATGAGAATCGAGCAGCCCACGCCTCGGAACAGCTTCGTGGCGACACTGCCGACGATGCCGATGAGCCCGCGTTTGGCGTGCGATCCGGTGACGACGAGGTCGATGCCGTCGCGCTTCGAGAAAGCGAGAAGCTCCGGCGCGGGATCGCCGTAGAGCGTTACGCACTCGAAGCGGATCGCCGGCGGCGCGATTAGATCGCGCACCAAACTGTCGAAGCGGCCACGGATCTCGTTGTCCGCGCCCGACTGCCAGTCGCGGGAATCGGCCATCGGCACGGCGACGCGCGGCGCGACGTGCACCAGGTACAGCGTCCCTTCGTCCCCGAGCAGCTCGGAGGCGACGCGCGCGGTATGCAGACTCGTCTCGTCGAGGGCCACCGCGACGGCGACGGCGCGCGGCAGCGGCAGCGAAGCCGCCGATACCGCGAGGACGGGTACGTGACTGTCGCGCGCGATGCGCAGCGCGGTCTCACGCTGGCAGAGCCGGTCGACAAAGTTGTGCTCGCTCAAACCGACGACGATCAGATCTTGTTTGTGCGTGGCCGCGTGGCGCGCAATGGCAGCGGCTGGCTGCCCCATTTCGACGAGCGGTTGCCATGATTCTTCGCCGAAGTTGAGGCGCACTCGCTGTCTTGCGATTCGCTCCACACGGTCCTCACGAAGCTGCGCAATGACGTGCTCACTCGTGGGCCCGAGCGAGGCGTACGGCGGACCCAGCTCGGCATGCTCCACCACGGTGAGCAGCTCGATCTCGGCACCGTCGCGATCGGCCAGCATCCGCGCCGTCAGGACCGCTGAATCGGCCGCTACCGAGCCGTCGGTCGCGACGAGTAGGCGCGGCTCCTTGGGCGCGATGTCGCAGCTCATTGTGGATGGCGTGGCCAGCGTGCTGCCACGAGCAAGGCTAGTTCCGATATCGAATCGCATCGTGTCTCCGGTTTTTCGCGGCGTCTGCTCCCGCGTGAGTCGGATGATCGGCGACGACGGCGGCCCAGTCTGTCAGCGAATCCACTCAGCGCTGTACGGGGGGGGAACGACGCGAATGCGGAACATCGCCGACAGCTGTCCGGCAAATGCCCGACAGACCGGCGCGGCCCCACCCATGAGTTTCGAATGGATAGATTTAAACGGGCGCTCGCGATCGCTACGCGAAAGCTTCTCGGTCCCGGAGCACGTGTTGCGCGATCATCAGCACTCCCCCGTTCTAGACGCCGTCGTCGTGGAGGGCGTAGCCCGCCGCTTCGGCGGACGCTGGGCGTTGCGCGGCGTGTCGATGCGCGTACGGCAGGGTGAGGTGCTCGCCATCCGGGGATCGAATGGCAGCGGGAAGAGCACGCTCCTGCGCATCGTGGCAAGCGCCCTACGTCCGACCCGCGGCACCTGCTCGGTGTTCGGCCACGATGTCGTGAAAGACGCGCGCGGCGTACGGCCGCTCGTCGGTCTGCTCGGCCACGCATCGGCGCTCTATCAGGACCTGACGGTGGCCGAGAACCTGCGCTTCGCCGCGCGAATGACCGGCCTGCCGGATGACGAGCGCGCCATCGCGGCGGCGATCGACGCAGTCGGGCTCGGCGCCGCGGCGCAGGAGCGGGCGCGGAACCTGTCGTCGGGGATGCAGCGCCGCGTCGGGCTCGCCCGGCTCAACATGCGCGCGCCCAAGCTGCTGCTGCTCGACGAGCCATACAACAGCTTCGATGCCGACGGCGTGGAGCTCGTGAACCGTCTCGTGCGCGCGACGCGCGACGCCGGCGGCGCCACGCTCCTGATCACGCACGATCTCGATCGCGTGGGACGCCACGCCGACCGAGCGGTGACGATGGAAGCGGGCCTCCTCTTGGCCGTCGAGAGCGGGGGCGCCGCGCCACCTGTAAGCGCGCTGCCTCGATCGTCCGCGCGAGTTGCCATCGAAGGGTCGCGATGATGACAGCCGACTCCTCCGCCTTCAGCGACGCAATGCGCCGCGCGCGTGCCGTGGCCTGGAAGGATCTCACCGCCGAGCGGCGGTCGAAGGCCAACTTCAATGCCGTGGTGTTTCTCGCAGCGCTGATGCTGCTGCTCTTTGGCTTCGCGCTTGGCCCCGACGCGGACGCGCTCAAGTCCGCCTCATCGGGCGTTCTCTGGCTCACCGTTATCTTCAGCGGCGTCCTCGCCTTCAACCGATCGTACCAGCTCGAGTTGGAGGGCGACGCGCTCGAGACACTACTACTGTATCCCGGCGAGCGCTGGCCGATCTTTCTCGGCAAGCTCGCCGCGAATCTCGCGTTCGTCTTCATGGTCGAGGTCGTGGTGGTGCCGGTCGCCGCGGTCCTCTACCACATCTCGATTTGGCACATCCTGCCGGCGCTCGTCGCCGTGCTCGCGCTCGGTACGTTCGGCTTCGTCACGCTCGGGACGTTCTACGCGGCGATGGCGAGCCGGGTGCGCGCGCGCGAAGTACTGCTGCCACTCCTGCTCTTTCCAATGCTCGTTCCGCTGCTCGTCGCATCGGTCGAAGCGACGACGGCGCTCCTCGCCGGAAACGCGATGGGCGATACGCGCTCGTGGTTCCGGCTGCTGATTACCTTCGACGTGATGTTCTTCGTCGCGTCGTTGCTCGCGTTCGAGCACGTCATCGAAGTCTGAGGTTTTGTCATGGCTACAACGCTGGATCGACCGACCGCGGTAGCAGCGGCGCACGAGGAGATCGCGATACCAGCCGCGCCACGCTGGCTCGCCATCGTCGGCATTCTCGGAGCGCTCGCGTTCGTCGGCGCGCAGGCGCTCGGAGTGCTCACGTCGGCGCCCGATCGCGACATGGGCCACCTGCAGAAAATCATGTACGTGCATGTGCCCGCGGCATGGAACGCCTTCATCGCATTCTTCATCGTGGCGTGCGCGAGCATCCGGGTGCTCGTCGCCAACGACGAGCGCGCGGATCTGCTCGCGGCCGCGGCCGCGGAGGTAGGTGCGGTGCTCACGGCGCTCACCTTGGTTCTCGGATCGATCTGGGGACGGCCGACCTGGGGCGTATGGTGGACCTGGGATGCCCGCCTCACCTCGACCGCGGTGCTGCTGGTAATCTTTGTCGGCTATCTCGCGTTGCGTGAGTTCGCCGAGGAGCCCGAGCGACGGATGCGATGGAGCGCCGCCGTCGGCGTCATCGGCGCGCTCAACGTGCCCGTGGTCTACATGTCGGTGAAGTGGTGGCGTACGCTGCATCAAGTTCAATCGAGCCCGACGACCGTGGACCCCAACTACGTGATCGGACTGCGCACGAACGCGATCGCGTTCCTCCTGCTCCTGATCTTCTTCATCGGCCGCCGCTATTACATCAGCCGCGTCGCGTTGGCGATCGATGTCGCGGCCGAGCGTCGCGCGCTGATGCAACTACCGTCGGAGGACCGCGCTCATGCATGATGAGGTTCCGTACGTGATCGCGGCGTATGCCGTCACCTGGACCGTGCTCGGCGGCTATGCGCTGTACCTGTGGCGACTCGGCCGTCGGGTGAAGGCGGAGGCACTGGCATGCGAGTGAGTCGCTCTCGCCGCATCGCACTCGTCGCGGCGCTCGTGGTGATCGTCTGCGCCTTCGGGTATCTCACCTACGGCGGAGTGGGCGACAACCTCGTCTACTTCCTGACGCCCGGCGAGCTGCTCGCCAAGGGCGCGAAAGGCTACGACACGCCCGTCAGACTCGGCGGCATGGTCGTGCCCAACTCCGTGCAGTGGAATGCGGACGCGCTCGATCTCCGCTTCCAGGTGACCGACGGCAAGAAGACCGTGCTCGTGCATGCGCGCGGTGCGCCACCGCAGATGTTCCGCGGCAGCATCGGCGTAGTGGTGGAGGGGAAGTACGAGCGGAGCGGCGTGTTCGAGTCGCACAACCTGATGGTGAAGCACTCGAACGAGTACCGCGCGCCGAAGGACGGCGAGAAGCCGGCCGACATGTACAAGACGTTGACGCGCGGGAGCGGCTCGTGAGCAACGCGATTGGCGCAAGCGCGCTGCGGGTCGCGCTGGGGATGGGCGTGCTGGCAATTGTGCTCGCCATCTGGGGGGTGAAACGCGGCAACGGCAACGTCATTCGCGCGGCGTACTCAGCCGTGTACGCGAACGCGGCGCTGCTGACGCTGGCGGCGTTGGCGATGCTCACCGCGCTGGTGACGCACGACTTCAGCGTGAAGTACGTGGCGCAGGTGGGGAGCCGCAGCACGCCGACTGTCTACACCATCGCATCGCTGTGGGGCGCGCTCGAGGGATCGATTCTCTTCTGGGGATGGGTGCTGTCGCTCTACGCGGCGGCGGTCATTTACGTGAACCGGAAGCGCGAGGGCTCCCTCGTCGCGTACGCCGCGGCGACGCTGATGGGGATCGCGACCTTCTTCGCGATCCTGCTCGTTGGGCCGGCGAATCCGTTTGGCTTGGTGAGCCCGATTCCCGCGGACGGTCCCGGCCCGAATCCGCTGCTGCAGAACCACATCTTGATGGCGGTGCACCCGCCGCTGCTCTACTTGGGCTACGTCGGGATGTCGGTGCCCTTCGCCTTCGCGATCGGCGCGATGTTGTCGGGCGAGCTCGGCGACGATGCGTGGATCTCGTCGACGCGGCGCTGGACCATCGTGTCGTGGGGCTTTCTTTCGGCCGCGATCATCGCCGGAATGTGGTGGTCGTATGAAGTTCTCGGCTGGGGCGGTTACTGGGCGTGGGATCCTGTGGAGAATGCGTCGTTCATGCCCTGGCTCACTGCCACGGCGTTTCTGCATTCGGTGCTGATGCAGCAGCGGCGCGGCATGCTCAAGCTGTGGAACATGTGCCTCGTCGTGTCGACGTTCGTGCTGACGATTCTCGGCACATTTCTCACGCGCAGCGGCATTCTCAGCTCGGTGCACGCATTCACTCAGGGCGCGATCGGCTACTACTTCCTCGGCTTCATCGCCTTCGTGCTGCTCTTCTCGCTCGTGCTGATCGCCGGCCAGAGCGGAAAGCTGCGAGCGAGCGGCAGTCTCGATGCCGTGGTGAGCCGGGAGGCGGTGTTCCTGCTCAATAACCTGCTCTTCGCTGCGTTTACCTTCACCGTCGTGCTCGGCACGCTCTTCCCGCTCGTGGCCGAAGCGCTGCGCGGCGTGAAGGTGAGCGTGGGCGCGCCCTTCTTCAATCGGATGACGCTGCCGATGGGGATGGCGCTGATCTTTCTCGCCGGGGTCGGGCCCGCGCTGCCGTGGAAGCGCACCACTCGCGAGGAGCTGCGATCGCAGCTGCTGCCGCCGGCCGTCGCGCTGATCGTCGTGCTCGTGCTCTCCATCGCGCTCGGCGTGCGCGATGTGTACGCCGTGCTGACCTTCGCCTTTGCCGGCTTCGCGCTGGTGGCGAACGGCCGGGAGTTCTGGAGTGGCACGCGGGCGCGGATGCGCGCGCACGGCGAGATGCCGCCCGTCGCGCTGGCGCGTCTCATCGCCGGCAACCGGCATCGTTACGGTGGCTACGTCGCGCACATTGGGGTCATCTGCGTCGTCGTCGCGATCGCGGCGTCGACGACGTTCAAGACCGAAGGCGAGGCGACGCTCAAGCCCGGCGGAAGCCTCGTCGTGCGGGGCGTCACGGTGCGACTGGATCGCGTGTGGGGGCAGGAACAGCCGCAGCGCTTCGTCGTCGGCGCCGACGTGTCGCTGCTCAAGGGCGGCAAGATCATCGGGGCGCTGACGCCGCGGCAGAATTTCTATCGAACGTCGGAGCAACCCGTGCCGACGCCGTCCGTGCGGAGCAGAGCCGATGCGGACATCTACATCAACTTGATGGCGTTCGACGAGAACGGCGCGACGGCGACGCTGCGTGTGCTGATCGAGCCGCTGGTCGCGTGGATCTGGCTCGGCGGCGGCATCGTGGTGCTGGGGGCGCTCATCGCAGCATGGCCGACGCGTCGCCGGTGGCGGGCGGCCGTAGCAGCCGAATCGCCCGCGCGCACCTCGCGAGCCGCGGCACCCAGGCTCGGCACCTCGGGCGCCGACTGATGGACTGGCGCCGTTCGACGATTGGTGCGGTGATCGGGCTGCCGATCGTCGCGCTACTCGCGTTCGGGATGACGCGCGATCCGCGCGACATTCCCTCGCCGCTCCCGGGACGCGCGGCGCCGGATTTCACGCTGCCATCCTTTCTGGCGCCTGACTCCGGAGCGGTGCGCGGCGCGGACAGCGTGCACCTGGCATCGATGCGCGGCGACGTCGTCGTCGTGAACGTTTGGGCGTCGTGGTGCCTCGCCTGCCGCGACGAGCATCCGGTGCTGCGCGAGATCGGCGCGCGCTACGCCGGCAGCGACGTGCACTTCTTCGGCATCCTCTACAACGACAACGTCTCGAACGGCCGGCGCTGGATCGCGGAAATGGGGGGCCAGAGCTATCCGGCGTTGTCGGATTCCGGCGCGCGCACGGCGATCGACTACGGTGTGTACGGCGTGCCCGAGACATTCTTCATCGGGCGCGATGGACGCGTGGCGTACAAGCACACGGGTCCGGTCACCGAGGCCGTTCTCGTGGCGAAGATCGAGGAGCTGCGCGCCGCGCCACGAGAGAGCTCTCCATGAGGTGGCCGCTCCGCAATGCGATCGCGGCGTTGTTCTTTGCCGCCGTACAACTCGGTGCGCAGACCGTGAGCAGGTCGCCGGGGCGCGACTCCGTCATCGAGGATCAGACGCGCGCGCTGGCGTCGCAGCTGCGCTGTCCGGTGTGCCAGGGTCTCTCGATCGAGGACTCGCCGTCGCAGCTATCGCAGCAGATGCGCGATCTGGTGCGCGACCAGCTGCGCACCGGCAAGACGCCGGACGAGGTGAAGCGCTACTTCGTGAGCAAATATGGCGAATGGATTCTCCTTTCTCCGCCGGCGCACGGCGTCAACACCCTCATCTACGTGCTGCCGCTCCTGGTAATAGTGGCCGGCGGTGTCGTCATCGTGCTGGCGGTGCGTCGCTGGACGCGTGCGGGCGGCCCCGAGCCGCACGACGTCGCCGAGGCACCGAACAGCTCCGCTACGTGATTCCCCCGTATTTGTACGGAGAACGCCTGACTGCGCCTCGCATCTGCCAGGCCTATACTCACGATGAGAAGGTCTAACCCGACGCACTCAGTTGCAGTTCGCCGGTCCACGGAGCCGCCATAGGCGGCGGCTCGATGCAACCAGGGCCCGCGCGATGAGCAGCTACGGCGTTCGACGGACATGTGTCGCGACGATGCGGTTCCTGGCGCTCTGCGCCCTGCTCGCCTCTTGCGTGAGCGACAAGATCGTCTATCGCAACTCGCAGTTCGCGGCGCCCGCCACTGCGGCGAAGAGCTTCGTCGGCTACTCACAGACCGACACCAAGCAGACGACGTGCGGCAACTGCCACATCGATCAGCAGACCAAGTGGTCGGCGACGAAGCATTCGCACGCCTGGGCGGACCTGCAGGCCAGCGGACATTCGTCCGGCGCATGCGAGGCGTGCCACTCCGTCAACGACCGGGGCAACGCTTCCGTCGATACCGCCTCCGGCTACCGCTCGACCAAAGACGCGCGCTATCAGGACGTGCAATGCGAGAGCTGTCACGGCCCGGGGCTGGCGCACATCTCGGCGCCCACGATCGCGAACCGGCCGCTCGCATCGATTGCCGTGAAAGTCGGCGCGGACAACGGCTGCGGCGAGTGCCACAACGGTGTACACACGCCCTTTATTGAAGAGTGGGCATCGTCGCGCCACGGCATCGTCGAGACGGTGCCCAGCACGCGCCCCGAATGCATCGGCTGCCACACCGGGCAGGGCGCTCTGGCGGCGTTCGGCGTGAACACCAACTACGTCGAGAAGACCTCGACCACGCCGCTGCCAATCACCTGTGCCGTCTGTCACGATCCGCACGACCCGACGCAGCCGCACCAGCTGCGCTTCGCCATCAACGCGCCGAACCTCGATCAGAATCTGTGCATGCGCTGCCATCAGCGGCGTAGCAACCCGGATCCGACAACAGGAAACGGACCGCACTCGCCGCAGGGTCCGACGCTGCTCGGCACCGCGGGTTGGTTCCCGCCGATCCTGATCGCACAGGGGATCACCGAGATCGATGCGACGCACGGTTCTCAAACGGCGAATCCATCGCTCTGCGCGACCTGTCACGTGAACCGCATGACGGTCACCGACAAGTTGACCGGCGCGTTCACCTTCCAGAGTACGGGCCACAACTTCCGCGCGATCCCCTGCCTCGACGCCACCGGCAAGCCGACGGCGGATGACACCTGCACGCTCGCCCAGCGGACCTTCGTCGCCTGCACGGCGAGCGGATGTCACGGCAGCGAGAACGCGGCGCGCAGTGCGATGATCTCGATCCAATCGCAGGTCGACTTGCTCGTCGCCCAGCTGAATGCATTGATCGCGCGCATCCCGGCGACCGAGTTCAAGACGGGCGACGGCAAGATCACCACCGGTGAAGGCGCGAAGTTCAACGTCGGATTGGCGACGCTCTCCGGGCAGCCCGTCCACAATCCCTTCCTGGTTCGCACGCTCCTGACCGCGAGCATCCAGCAGGTGCAGCTCGACTATCACCTGACGGCGGCGGGCAATGTCGTTGTGCCGCTGGCGGCGTCGGACTTCGAGAAGATCCGCGCGCAGAATGCGCGGCAGGTCGCACCGGCAGCGAATCCGCAGCGGTAGCGCGTGACGTGAGTCGGAGACGCGCCGAGGCGCAGCGGCACCGGTGATGGGGCGCATCGCGGCGACGATGCAGCAAGGTGCCGCCGCGCTTCATGTGGACGCGCGCGCCCCTGGGGACACCATGACCGTGCTCCATCCTCCGCACGACATCACCGCGGTGGAGCGCGTCTTTCGTTGGTTCTTCAGCGTGCCGCAGTGGGTGCAGCTGAGCGGTGCCGTGCTCGCGATCATCCTGGGAATCGTCGCGGCGATCGTCGTCTGGAAGCAGCGCGGACCGCTCGCCGACTTCGCGCGCCGCCGGCACCTGTCGACACCCATGCGCTGGAAGGTCGCGCTCGGCGGCGTCGCGCTCGCGGTGGTCGGGATGCTCGCCTTCTCGAGCGTCACCTTTTTCACGTATTCGCAGCAGAACAACCAGTTCTGCCTGTCGTGCCACACGCTGCACGACGAAGTGTTTCAGCGATTTCAGCAGAGCAAGCATCACACGATCGCCAACCTGCGCTGTCACGATTGCCACGACGAGTCGCTCGCGGCGGAGACTAAGCAGATTGTTTTTTGGATGACGAAGCGGCCGTCGGAAGTCGGGCCGCACGCCCCGGTGCCGCGCGCGGTCTGCGCGAACTGCCACATCAAGAAGGATGCGGACAGCACCTGGAAGCGCATCGTCGCCACCGCGGGCCACTCGGTGCACATCCTCTCCGACACCGCCAAGGCGCTCAAGATCGAGTGTCTCACCTGCCATGGCGTGACGGCGCACCGCTTCGTTCCCGTCGGCGAGACCTGCGCGAAGAGCGGCTGCCACGAGAAGACGAAATTTCAGCTCGGGAAGATGGCCGGCCAGACCGCGGAACACTGCACGGTCTGCCACAACTTCACGGCGCCCGTGAATGAGCTGGCGTCACTCGACAGCGCGAAGCGCGCACTCATCCCGACGAACACGAACTGTCTCACCTGCCATGCGATGAAAAAGCAGATGACGGCGTTCGTCCCCGAGCACGATCCGCACAAAGGACGCTGCGGCGATTGCCACGACCCGCACAAGCAGACGAGCACGGCGGAGTCGTGGCAGACCTGCACCAACAGCGGATGTCACGCGCGCCCCGATACGCTCACCGCGTTCCACCGCGGCATCGCGCCGAAGGCGCTCGCCGACTGCGGCTCCTGCCACAAGGCGCATGACTGGAAGCTGAACGGGGACGCTTGCCTAAGCTGTCACAAGGACATCTACTCCGACCGGCCCGCCGCGCGCCGCATTGCGATGACCGCTCCGCCGAGCGCGGGCGACAAAAAGCCGCCGTACTTCTTTGCGCGATTCACCGAGCTGTCGCGCGAGGTGGCGCCACAGCAGATGCGCCCCGCCGGATCAGAGCCGTTTCAACACAGCAAGCACCGGGGCGTCGCCTGCACGGCGTGCCACAGCAGTACGGGCGACAAGCACGGCGCGCTCACCGTGCGCACCAAGCTCGATTGTCTCACCTGTCATCACGGGGCGGAGCCGAAGGCAGGAAGCGGCGCGATCGCGTGCGTGCGCTGCCACACCTCCGCGGAACTGGCGCGCGCCGCGCCGCTCCACTCGGTCGCCCTGCGCATGTCGGTGACGACCGCGGTGAAGACGCGCACCCTGCCCTTCAAGCATGAATGGCACACGTCACAGGAATGCGCGGCATGTCACGCGACGCCGATCACGCGCGCCGTTACGCGTGACTGCACATCGTGTCACGCGAGTCATCACACGGCGGCGGCTACCTGCATCACATGCCACGCCGGCGCCAAACTCGTCCACCGGCGCCAGGATGTGCACCAGGGTTGCGCCGGCTCGGGATGCCATCAAGACAAGGCCGCGCTGTCGCTCACGGCCACGCGCAACGTCTGTCTCACCTGTCACAACGACAAGGTGAATCACAAGGCGGGCGGCGAGTGCGCGAAGTGCCACCAGGTGCAGTGGACGCCGACCGCGGTTCGGCGAACGGCGGCACAATGAAGCGCGCGCCATTCCTGCTCCTCTCGCTCATCGGCGCGGCTTCGGCCGCGAGCCGCAGCGCGGCGCAAGGCGTGCGCATCACCGGATCGAGCTCGGTTCGCTACTTCGAGCTCCTACCGCTCGCGGAAGATTCCGTGCCGGTGAATCAAACGCTCGGCACCGCGACGGTCCGCGACAGCCCCGTAGGATTGGTCAGCTGCCCCGCGGTGCAGGGCCACTGCTACTACTTCAAGTCGCTCGCTCGCCAATACACGCTACCGGTCACGCAGGACATCGAGGTCACCGGCTGGGGACTCGGCACCGGCGTCAGCGCCTACGCGCACGTGCGCGCACGCGGGAACGCCGGCGGTGTGAGCGATCTCTATCCGCGGGAGAACGATCGCTTCGATGCGCTCGCGGCGTATCTCGAGATCGAGCGGGGCACGTTCATCGCGCGCGCTGGTCGGCAGTGGCTGACGTCGCAGCTCGGGCTCAACAACTTCGATGGCGCCTCGGTCGCCTTCACGCCGCGGGCGGGCCTCAGCATCCAAGGCTACGGCGGCTTGAGTTTGATCGAGGGATTGAGTGAGCCCCCGACGAGTGCCGCGCTCGCCGCCGCCGACCTCCTTCCTCCCGATAGGCGCGGCGCGCTGTTCGGCGCGAAGGCCCGTTTTCGCGCGGCGTCTGGGACGGCGCTCTCGGCAGAGTATCAGCGTGAGATTCGCACCGATCGCGCCGGCCTTTACTCCGAGCGCGTCGCGCTCGATGGCAGCGCACGGATCGCCGGAGGCTCCGTGAGCGCGCTGATGCAGGCCGACTTGGCGACCGGAGCATTCAACGAGCTGTCGTTGCGGGCTTCGCACGGTCTGCCGCGCGACATCCTCGCGACCGTCGAGGCGCGGCACTACACGCCGTACTTTCCGCTCTGGACGATCTGGGGTGCGTTCTCCCCCGTCGGCTACAACGAGGCACGCGCCGAAACGCGGTGGAGCTCGCGCAGTCAGTGGCTCTCCTTCACCGCCGACGGCAGCTACCGGAAATATCAAGACACGCACACCGGCGTCGCCTTTCTTCCATTGCGCGATGATGGCTGGCACGTCGGCGGCACGGCCGCGTGGCGGCCTCGGCCGACACTGTCGGTCAGCGGCGCGTACGGTCGCGACATCGGCTTCGGAGCATCGCGCAGCGATGGAAGCGCCGGCGTGCATTGGACGCCGAGCGACCGCGGATATCTCGGCGTCATCGGTACGGCATTTCAGAACATCTATGAGTTTCGCGTCGGATCGGGCACCGTCACGGGAGTGATTCTCGAGGGCGGGATTCGCCTCACCCCCGACCTGCGGCTTGCCGGCGACGGCGCGGTCTACCAGCACATCGGGCGCGACACGCCGAACGTGATAAACTGGAGCCAGCGACGCGCATCACTGCGCCTCGAGTGGACGCTCGGCCGCGATCCCGGCATGAACCCGCGCGGCACGGGCG
>JALZAE010000551.1 GCA_030948535.1 Gemmatimonadota bacterium
CCAACAAAGGGCGATATCCGTCCGGCGATGGACGCGGCGGCGCAGGCCCGGGCCTACGAGCGCGGCGGCGCGGCCGCCATCTCGGTGCTGACCGAGCCGGACCACTTCGGTGGGACGCTCGCCGATCTCGAGTCCGTGCGAGAGGCGGTCATGCTCCCGATTCTCCGCAAGGATTTCCTCGTTGACCCACTTCAACTGTTCGAGGCCCGCCTCGTCGGGGCCTCGGCGGCGTTGATCATCGCTCGCGCCGTGCATCCGGACGAGGCGCGAGATCTGCTCAGCGCCGCGCGCGAGATCGGCCTCGACGTGCTGTTCGAGGTCCGGGACGAGCGCGAGCTCGAGATCGGGCTCGGCGCCGGCGCAAAGATCATCGGCGTCAACAATCGCGATCTCGAGTCGCTCGAGATCACGGACGGACACGCGGAGCGACTGATCCCACTAGTGCCCCCTGAGCTCACCGCCGTCGCGGAGAGCGGTGTTCGCAGCGCGGAGGATGTGCGTCGCGCCGCGGCGGCTGGAGCGGAGGCGGTGCTCGTCGGGTCGATCCTTTCAGCTGCCTCCGATCCCGCGGCGGCGTTGGCTGCGCTCACCACGGTGCCGCGAGTACTACGTGCTCAACATTAAGTTTTGCGGTCTGATGCGGCCCGAGGATGCGCGCGCCGCCGCCACGTGTGGCGCGCGCTATTCGGGGGTGATCCTCACCGAGAGTCCACGACGTATCGATCCGCAGGCGGCGGCGCTTCTGTTCGAGGGCGTGCCTGATTCGGTGCACCGGGTCGGCGTATTCGGCAATGAAGACCCGGACGACATCGCGCGAATGGCTCGCGAGGCTGGGCTCGATCTCGTTCAGCTTCACGGGGATCCGACACCGGCGCAGGTGCGCCGGCTCAAGGTCGATTCCGGTCTGAGGGTGTGGGCGGCCGTGCGCCTCGATCGCACCCAGCTCCCTCCATTGTTCGAAGAGCTCTCCGCCGTCGCGGACGGCATCGTGCTCGATGCGCTCGTGCCCGGGATGCTCGGAGGAACGGGAAGGAAGCTCGACTGGTATGCACTAGCGAACGTGTTGCAGGGCCGTCGCGGGCGCGCATCGATCGTGTTGGCGGGCGGGCTCACGCCGGGCAACGTGCGGGAGGCGATCGAGGCCGTCCGTCCCGACGTTGTGGATGTCTCGTCTGGCGTGGAGATTTCGCCGGGCGTCAAGGATCACGAACTCATGCGCGCGTTCGCGGACGCCGCGCTCTCGGCCTAGTCCCCCCTCGAGCATCCCCATGGCAGTCACGCACCAGGCCGACCGTTTCGGCGCGTTCGGTGGACGATACGTCCCGGAGACATTGATCCCCGCGCTCGACGAGCTCGAGGAAGCGGTGGCGCTCGCCTTCGCCGACGCGGGCTTTTTGGCCGAATTGGACGAATTGCTTACTACGTATGTCGGTCGTCCATCTCCGTTGAGCACCACGCCTCGGTTTTCCAAGCACGTCGGGGCGCCGGTCTACCTGAAGCGAGAGGACCTCAACCACACCGGCGCGCACAAGATCAACAATACGGTGGGACAGGCGCTGATCGCGCGGCGCATGGGCAAACGCCGCATCATCGCCGAGACTGGCGCCGGACAGCACGGCGTCGCCACGGCGACGATCTGTGCACGGTTCGGTTTGCAGTGCGTGGTCTACATGGGGGAGGAGGACATGCGCCGGCAGGCGCTGAACGTCTTTCGCATGAAGCTGATGGGTGCGACGGTGGTGCCGGTGACGTCCGGGACGAGAACGTTGAAGGACGCCACGAGTGAAGCGATCCGCGATTGGGTGACCAACGTGACGGATAGTCACTACATCATCGGGTCGGTCGTCGGGCCCGCGCCGTATCCGCGGATGGTCCGCGAGCTTCAGGCGATCATTGGCAGAGAGGCGAGGGCGCAGATGCTGGATCGGGCGGGGCGGTTGCCGAAGACGGTGGTGGCATGCGTCGGCGGCGGCTCCAACGCGATGGGAATCTTCCATCCGTTCGTGGATGACGCGGAGGTCGAGCTGATCGGAGTCGAGGCGGCGGGCGATGGACTACACACTGACCGGCATTCCGCGTCGTTGTCTCGCGGAACGCCCGGCGTGCTGCATGGGTCGCTCAGCTACCTCTTGCAGGACGAGGCGGGGCAGGTGCATCCCGCGCACTCGATCTCGGCCGGCCTCGACTATCCGGGCGTCGGCCCCGAGCACTCGCACCTCAAAGATTCCGGCCGAGCCACGTACGTCGCCGTGTCGGACGACGACGCGCTCGGCGGCTTCGAGACGCTGAGCAAGCTCGAGGGGATCATTCCCGCGCTCGAGACCGCGCACGCGATCGCCTGGGTCGACGCGAACCGGGGCCGGTGGTCCGCCGACGAGCCCGTGCTCATCTGCGTGAGCGGCCGCGGCGACAAGGATGTCGCGCACGTGAGCGAGATGCTCGCGGCGCGCGGCGTCACCGCGGCGGACAGCGGCCGTTGACGACGATGCACACGCCGACCACGAGGTCGCCGACGCCGACCTCCGTGCCGCAGGCGGAGGTGCGCGAGCCGCCCCCGTTCGCCGCGTCGATCGTCGACGACTTGCTGCGCAACCTCGCGCGCACGGTGAAGACGCGTCAGCTCTATCTGCCGAACAATCCGATCTATCAGCGCTCGCTCGATTCGTTGCGCATCGCGTTCGAGAATTTGTGGCGCGAGACCGAAGAGGTCGTGTTGTCGATCGGCGAGAGCGACTTCCGCTGGGAAGGGGTGTCAGTCGGCGCCGAGCCAAATCGCGGCGACAGCCTTGCCTGGCTCTACTACAAGGACGGTGTTCGCGAGATCACCGTGCACAAGGGATTCGAAGGGGAGGAGCTCGTCGCCCTGCTCGATCTGCTCCAGCGCGTGCGCAAGGCATCGCCGGATGAGGATGACCTGCTGACGCTGCTGTGGGAGCAGGACTTCCTGTATCTGCGCTACCGGTTCATCGACATGGGCTACGAGGCGGCGCCAGAGATCGAGCAGCCGGAGCAGTTGACCGAAGAGCGCAGCATTCCGCCGGAAGAGGTGTTGCCGGAGGAGGAGCGCCCAAAGATCGTGCGCATGGAGGACTTCGATTCCACGCTGTACTTCCTCGATGAGCAAGAGATCGAGTACCTGCGCTCGTCGTTCCAGAACGAATACCGGAATGACCTGAAGAAGAACGTGCTGGCGATCTTGTTCGACACGTTCGAGATCGAGACGAGCACCAAGATTCGCGACGAGATCGGCGACATCCTCGAGTCGACGATGCTGCAGCTCGTCTCGGCGCGCGAGTTCGGTACCGTCGCCTACATCCTGCGCGAAGCGCGCATCTCGGCGGGGCGCGCGGCCTCGCTCGAGGCGGAGCATCGCGAGCGGCTGCAGCGGTTGCCCGATCGTCTGAGCGTGCCGGACGTCCTCGCGCATCTGCTTGCGTTGCTCGACGAATCGCCCGACATCCCGCCGCAGGAAGATCTCGACGCGCTGTTCGAGCAGCTTCGGCCGGGCACGATGCAGCTGGTGTTCTCCTGGATCGGGAAGCTGCAGAACCCGCGGCTTCGCACGGCGCTCGAGCAGGCGGCGTCGCGCCTCGCCGCCGCGAACACGGCCGAGCTACTGAAGCTGGTGCTGCACACCGATCCCGCGATCGCCATTCAGGCGATCAAGCGCGCGGGCCAGCTTCGCACGCCCGCCGCCGTCGCGCCGATCGGTCGCATTCTGGCGATTCCCTCGCCGGTGCTGCGATTGGCGGCGGTGCACGCGCTCGCGGAAATCGGCAGCCCGGGCGCGATCCGGATGGTCGAGCAGGCCATCACCGACGATGAGCGGGACGTGCGTGTCGCGGCGGTGCGCGCGATCGGCGCGCGCGGCCACACGGCCGCGCTCTCCAAGATCGAGGCGCTCGTCCGCGGCAAGGAGTTGCGGGAAAAGGATCTGACCGAGAAGATGGCGCTCTTTGAGACGTACGCCACGCTCGCCGGACCCGCGGGAGCGGCTGCACTCGATGGCCTCCTCAACGCGCGCGGAAAATTCTTCGCCAAAAAAGAAGATCCCGAGGTCCGTGCGTGTGCGGCGATGGCGCTCGGCCGTATCGGCAGCGACGATGCGGTGGATGCGCTCAAGCGGGCGACGCAAGACAAGGAGCTGCTCGTGCGGAACGCGGCCAATCGCGCCCTGCGCGGAGGCGCGACGTGACCGCGCCTACGCATTCGCGGATGCCGACGCCGCCGAGCGGGGACCACGCGCAGACTCTAGAAGGTGGTCGGGGCAATCCCCCGGTGGCCGAGCGCGGCAGCGATGCGTACGCACGCCGCAAGGGACGCGACGTGCTGCTCTCGCTCTACGGCGCGCTGCGCAACGTCAAGCTGTATCCGCCCGACAATGCCGTGGTGCAGAAGTCGGTCTCCGATCTCATCGCGATTTCCGAAGAGATCATCAAGCACGAGCACGAGCTCGAGCTTCGCATCTCGGGCGAATTCGTTTTCCTGAACGGTACGCGTCTGCGTGTCGACATGGACAACTACGCGACGATCGGAAAGATCCTTCAGATTTTCCGGGACGCCGGCATCGGCGTGTGCCGGATCCATGAAGGGGCGGCGGCCCGCGAGTGGTATGTGTTTCTACAGCAGATCCAGTCGGGCAGCACGACGGAGCCGTACGAGCGTCGCGGCGAAATTCTCGCCAAGCTCGACTCGCTGGGCATCCTGCGCTTCGAGATCGGACCGTCGACGAACGTCGCCGATGAGTTTCGCGAAAAAGCGAAGGAAGCGGCGAAGCGCGTCTACGCCCAGTCGGTGCTGGTGACGAAGGAAGTCATCAACTCGCTGAGGCTCGGCCAGAGTCCGAGCCTCAAGAAGATCAAGCGCGTGGTGCAGGGCATCGTCGACCAAATCCTGAATGAAGAATCGTCGCTCATCGGGCTGACGACGCTGCGCGACTACGACGAGTACACGTTCACCCACTCCGTGAACGTCTGCATCTTCGCCGTCGCGCTCGGCCGCAAGCTCGGACTGACCAGGCTGCAGCTGTACGACCTCGGCATCGCCGCGCTGATGCACGACATCGGCAAGACGCGCGTGCCGGTCGACGTCCTGACCAAGCCCACGGGTCTGACCGAGGACGAGTGGCGGGTCATGGCCTCGCATCCGTGGCTCGGCGTGCTGACGCTCTTTCAGATGCGCGGGCAGCACGACATGCCGTACCGCGCGATGGTGGTGGCGTTCGAGCATCACAAGCGCGTGAACCTCACGGGCTACCCGAAGCACATTCGTCCGCGCGATCTCAGCATCTACAGCAAGATCGTGAGCGTCGTGGATTGCTTCGACGCGGCCACGACGCGGCGCACGTATCAGAGCGTGCCTCTGTCGCCGGCCGATGTGCTGCAGGAGATGCGCAGCAACGTCAAACGCGGAATGGACCAGGCGATCGTCAAAGCGTTCATGAGTCTCGTCGGCCACTATCCGGTCGGCACGTTGGTCGTGCTCGATACCCTCGAGCTCGCGGTCGTCGTGTCGGTCAGTCCGGCGCCGGACTCGCTCTCGCGTCCGACGGTGCGGGTGATCTCGGACACGCGCGGGCACTTGCTCTTCCCGGGCACGCTCGTCGATCTGTCCGAGCAGGACGCGGTGAAGGGAGGGTACGTGCGCACGATCATCAAGATCGCCGACCCCGAGCGCTACGGCATTCGCATCAGCGACTACTTCGTCTGATCGCTCCGGCCGGATAGCTTCTGGCCATGTCCGACATCATCGCACGCCGTTTCGCCGAGCTCGCCTCGGCGCGGAGGAAAGCGCTCGTCGTCTACGTGACGGCGGGCCATCCGGATGTCGAGCGATCGCTGGCGCTCCTGCAGGGACTCGCCGCAAGCGGCGCCGATGTGATCGAGGTCGGTGTGCCGTTCTCGGATCCGTTGGCCGACGGCCCGATCATCCAGGGCAGCTCGCAGCAGGCGCTGGAGCACGGAATGAATCTCGAGCGCACGCTGAGTCTCATCTCGCGCGCGGCGGTCGGTGTTCCGGTCGTGCTCTTCAGCTACCTGAATCCGATCATGGCCGCGGGCCGCGGCGTGCTGGCGCGGGCGGCAGACGCCGGTGCGCATGGCATCCTGGTCACGGATCTTCCGGTCGGCGCCGATCCCGAGCGCGAGGCGTGGCTCGGATCCGGTCCGCTCGAGTTCGTCCGGCTCGTCGCGCCGACGACGCCGAGCGATCGCATGGCGGAAATCGCCAAGCACGGCTCCGGCTTCGTGTACCTCATCAGCCGGCGCGGCGTCACGGGCGTCCAGCGCGACGTTGCGGCCGACCTGCCGGAGACACTCGCGCGGCTGCGCGCGGTGACCGGACTCCCGATCTGCGTCGGCTTCGGCATCTCGAACGCGGAGCAGGCGGCAGATGCGGCGCGCTTTGCCGACGGTGTCGCGGTGGGGAGCGCGGTCGTCCGCGCCGCCGAGGAGAGCGTGGAGGCGGCGCTCGCGCTGGTGCGCTCGATGCGCACCCGGCTCGACGCGTAGCGCCTCGTTCAGCGATCTGAGCGCAGCGCACGCTCGACGTCTGCTGATGGCCGGGCGAAAATGGTCTCCGATCGCTCGAGGAGCACGAGACCCGGCGCGCCGCCGCGGGGTTTGCGCACGTAGCGGCGTCTCGTCCAATCGACCGGCACAACGGTCGAGCCTCGTGAGCGACTGTGCCACGCCGCGAGCAGCGCTGCTTCCTCGAGATCGCGCGCCGGCGGCGGCGCATCCTCGTGCCATCGCAGCACGACGTGCGCGCCGGCCGAGTCCCGTGCGTGCAGCCAAACATCGTTCGGCGACGCGTGGTGAAACGTGAGGTCGTCGTTGGACTTCGCACCGCGACCGACCCAAATGGCCAAGCCGCCGCTCGATCGATAGGTGCGATACGGCCGCGCCGGCGCGGGCTGCTGCCGCTCGTTGGCGGGCGCGGCGCGCCGTGACGTGACGGGCTCGGCTGTGCCTCGCTTCTCGAGCGCGGCGATGCGCGCCGGCAACGTCTCGCGCGCTTTCTCCATGGAGCGCACCTCGCGATACAGTCGTTCCGCCGCTTGCACCGCCGTCTCGTCGCGGGTCGCGCTCGTTGGTACGATCGAGTCATCGGATAGGGTTACCGATGCGGGCGCGATGACATCGCCGAATCCCATCAAGGCGTCCGCGAGCAGCCGAAGCCGCTCGGCGTCACCCGCGCGCGCGAGCTCTTCCCGCATGCGGTCGATCGTGCGCGACACGCGGTTGCGCGGCGCCGCCGCGGTCTCGGACGCGACGCGCGGTGGAAGCATCGAGGCCAGCGGCACAGGCTCGTCGCAGAATGGAAATGGGAGGACGAGCGCGCCGCAACGAGATGGCTGCGGGTCGGGGAGCGACGAGATCCACTGATAGCGCTCGTACGCCGTCGCCGGATCGCGCATCAACCACCGCGCGAGCCACGGACTCATCCATCGTCCGCGGACGAGCCCCGCGCTATCCTCGCCAGCGGCGACAAAGTCCTCTGCGGTGAGCGGCGGCCGCGCCTCACCGCTCTGCGCCGGCGCGCTGCCGATCGACGTGATGACATGGCCGGCGTCGTCGACGAGCCGGGCCGAGCGCGCGGAGGGAACGAGGCTGACATCGAGCGTCGCGGATCGCGACGTGGACCCACGGAACTTTCCCGCTTTGTCGAGCACGACGATGATGCGGCGGTCATCCTCGGGCGCGACGACTTGCGTGATGGTGTAGCCGCTGAGCGCGCCCGCCTCATCACTCTTGGTGCGCGGCGTGCGTCCGCGAACGGATTCCTCGCGGACGATCGTTGGCGCACGGGACCCTAGAAGAATGGTAGCGGCGTGCTCCGGACCGGCGGCCATCGCGATCGAGCGACGCTGCCGGTCGAGCCGAAACGCCGACACGCGTCGCCCGCTCCACCAGCCGTTCAGCTCGCGCGCGATGTAGTGCAGCGTCAGGCTGTCCACGATTATCGTCGGCGCCGCGACGGCGCGCTCATCCCCTTTGACACGGGCGCAGGATGCCGGTAGTCTTCGGCCGTGTCAATCGAGGTCGCGTACATCGCGCTCGGCTCCAACGTCGGAGACCGCGAGACGCACCTGGCGGCGGCCCGAGCCGCGCTGGCAACGCTGCCACGCAGCCGGCTCCTCGCCGAGTCCAGCATCGAGGAGACCGAGCCCCTCGGCGACGTTCCCCAAGGCCCATTCTTGAACCAGATGATTGCGCTCGAGACCTCTCTCTCGCCGCGCGAATTGCTCGTCGCGCTGCAGGACATCGAGCGCCGTTCCGGTCGGATCCGTGACGTGCGCTGGGGTCCGCGCACGATCGATCTCGACATCGTGATGCTGCGATCGCCAAAGATGGGCGCGAGCCCGTCGGTATCGGTGGCCGTGAACGAGCCTGGGCTCGTCGTTCCGCATCCGGCCATTCCGGAGCGCGACTTTTGGCGCCGCGAGCTCGCTGAACTGGAGCGATTCGCATGAGCACCGGCGACTCGAAGAACGACAGCGCGAAGCGCATCACGGTGCGCGACTTCGCCGCGCGGAAGCGCAGCGGCGAGAAGCTGGTACTGACGACGGCGTATGACGCGCTATTCGGCCGGCTCGTCGACGAGGCGGGCGTCGACGCGGTGCTCGTCGGGGACTCGCTCGGGAATGTCGTCGCCGGCTTCGACTCGACCATTCCCGTCACGCTCGACCAGATGATCTATCACGCCGCCGCGGCGCGACGCGGGATCAAGCGCGCGATGTTGATCGTGGACATGCCCTTCCTGACGTATCAGGTTAGTGAAGAGCGCGCCGTACTCAACTGCGGCCGCGTGATGCAGGAGACCGGCGCGCAGGGTGTGAAGCTCGAGGGTGCGGGCGATGAAGTCGTGCGCGCCGTTCGCGCGGTTTCACGGCTCGGCATTCCCGTGATGGGACATCTGGGGTTCACGCCGCAGTCGCTGCACGCACTCGGCGGTTTTCGCGTGCAGGGGCGCGAGGAGGACGCGGCGCCGAAGTTCGTCGCCGAAGCAAAGCGGCTCGAAGAGGCCGGCGCATTCTCGATCGTGCTCGAGCTGATGCCGGCCGGTGTCGCGGCGCAGATCACCGACGCGCTGTCGATCCCGACGATCGGCATCGGCGCCGGATCTTCGTGCGACGGACAAGTGTTGGTGCTCTACGATCTCCTTGGGCTCAACGATCGTTTCGCGCCGAAGTTCCTCAAGCAGTACGCGGCGCTCGGCGCCGCGGTGAAGGCCGCGGTCGCGAGTTATGCCGACGACGTGCGCGCGGGGCGATATCCCGATGCCGATCACAGCTTCTAGCGCTGCGCAGTTGCGCGTGATGGAGCGGGTGGCCGAGCTGCGGGAGGCAATCGCCAGCCGCCGTCGCGCGGGCGCCAGTGTCGCGCTCGTGCCGACGATGGGCTATCTGCACGATGGTCATCTCTCCCTGGTCGATGAAGCGCGCCGGCGCGCCGATCTCGTGGTCATGAGCCTGTTCGTCAATCCGATGCAATTCGCGCCGACGGACGATCTCGCTCGCTATCCGCGCGACTTCGCGGGCGATCGCGACAAGGCCGCCGCGCGTGGTGTCGACATCCTCTTCGCGCCAAGCGTCGGCGAGGTCTACCACGGGTCGATGGCGGTGGAGGTGAGGCCCACGGCGCTCGCCGGTCGATGGGAGGGTGCCATGCGCCCCGGACATTTCGAGGGCGTGCTGACGGTGGTCGCCAAGCTGTTCAACATCGTGCAGCCTGACGTCGCGCTCTTCGGGCAAAAGGATTTTCAGCAGGCAACGCTCGTGCGCGCCATGGCCGTCGATCTCGATTTCCCGGTCGAGGTCATCGTGGCGCCGACGGTGCGCGAGGCGGATGGTCTCGCGATGTCGAGCCGCAATGCCTATCTGTCGGCCGACGACCGCACGCGAGCGCTGTCGCTCTCGCGCGCCCTCGGCGCGATCCGCGATGCGTTCGCTTCGGGCGAGCGCGACGTGCGCACGCTGGAGCAGCGTGGCCGCGCCATACTCGATGCCGAGCCGTCGGTAAACGTGGACTATCTGGCGATCGCCTCGGCGACCACGCTCGAGCCGGCCGAGCGCACCGAGGCGGGCGACGTGGCGATGGTCGCCGCTCGCGTCGGCACGACGCGGCTCATCGATAACCTGGTGCTCGGCGCGTCGTGACATGGCGGGCGATCGTCACCGCGCTCGACGAGGGCATCGGATTGCACTCGCGCGTGAGCGTGTACGCGCACCCGCTCGCCGGGTGGCCGATCGTCTGGCACATCATCGGCGCGCTCGGTAGTACCGACACCCCACCGGATGACATTCTAGTGTTGCACCGGTCGTCGGTGTCGCTCGAGCTCACGGGTGAGTCGCGCGCGCCGGTGCGAACGAGGCCGATCGAGCGCGGGGAAGATGTGGCGGCGATCCGGGCGGCGCTCGACGCGCCCGGTCTGGCGCTGCTCGTCGACGGATGCGCGCCGCTGATCGAGGCGGCGACGATCGCCCGCGTGCTGCGCGCGGCGGAAACCGGCATCGCCACGCTGTCGCTCGGCGATGAAGCGGAGACGCATCTGCTGGTCGGCGGTGAGGCGCGCGCGATTGCCGCGGCGGAAGATCCGCGCAGGCCTGCCGGCGCACGCCGGGTGATTCAGACTGAGACCGACGAATGCATTCGCGTCGTCGATCGCCACACGCTGTCGGAGGCGGCGACCGCGATCCAGCGCCGGGTGATTCGCGCGCACGAGTCGCGCGGCGTCACGTTCATGCTCCCGTCGACGATCTGGGTTGACGCGGATGTGCGCATCGGCGCAGACACGGTGATCTATCCGGGCGCCGTGATCGAGGGACGGACGGAGATCGGTACGGAGTGTGTGATCGGCCCACACTCGCGGCTGGTGGAAGCGACGATCGGCAGTGGCGTCGAGCTCAAGGGCTGGAACTACGTCACGCGGACGAGCATCCGCAGTCACGCCGTGCTCGAGCCGTACGTGCGTCGTGGATTCGACTGAGCTGCCGGCGTGGACGATGGTGAGCGAGCGCCGGCTCGCGCACATCACCCGCGTGACGGCGATGCTCGATCGGTGGGCGGACGAGATGAAGCTCGGCGCGGAGCAGGCGCAGGCGTGGCACGATGCCGGCCGCTGGCACGATGCGCTCCGCGACGCGCCGGATGATCGGCTGCGCTCGCTGGCGGATGAACCCGACCGTCCGGTCGAGATGCTGCATGGACACGCGGCGGCCGTGATGCTCGAGCGCGATGGTGAGCGGCGCGCCGACGTGCTCGACGCGGTGCGATGGCACACCACCGGCTCGGCCACATGGAACGATGTCGGACGGGCGCTGTACATGGCGGACTTTCTCGAGCCGGGCCGAAAATTCTCGCGCGACGCTCGAGCGTTTCTCGCCGCGCGCGTGCCGCAGGATTTCCACGGCGCGTTCCGGCAGGTGCTCCGGATCCGTTTGGAGTGGTCGTTGCGCGAGGGGAAAATGTTGTTCGAGGAGACCGTCCAGATGTGGAACGCGGTGCGATGACGGTGCGACAGACGGCGCTTGCCGCAGGCGTTGTGCTCCTGATCATCGCCGGAGCGGTCACCTACTTCGCGAAGCGGTCGTCACCGCGCGGCGAGGCCGCGGTCCTTCCACCGCGAGCGATCCCCATCGACGCGCGACCCCCGGACGGCGTGCGGGTTCGGGTCGAGGTGCTGAACGCGACGAAGATTCGCGGGCTGGCGAAACACGTCTCGCAACATTTACGCGAAGCGGGATTCGACGTGCTCTCGGTTGGCGGAGCGCGCGAGGTACGCGACAGCACGCTGGTGATCGACCGCACCGGTCATCCGGATTGGGCATGGCGCGTCGCGCGCGCGCTCGGCGGCGGCGCGACCATGCGCTCGACGCCCGACAGCTCACGCTACGTTGACGTGACCGTCCTCGTCGGCGCGACGTGGCGGCCGCCGCCCGAGCCGTTCCACCCGTAGCTGGCCGCACGCGGCGGCGATGTCGGTGCCGCGGCTCTTGCGTACCGCCACCTCCACACCCGCTGTCTTCAGCTCGCGCGCGAAGACACGCATCCGGCCGGGCGTCGATGGCTTGAACTCGAGCGTGCCGCCGGGATGCAACGGAATCAGATTCACGAACGCGCGGCAGTCTTTCGCCAGCTGCGCGAGCTGGATCGCGTGCTCTTCCGCATCGTTGACCCCGCCGAGCATCACGTACTCGAAGGTGACGCGCCGGTCGAACTCCTTGGCCGCATCGATGACCTGCGCCAGCGGATACTTCGTGTTGATGGGCATCAGCTCTTTACGAAGCGCATCGGACGGCGCGTGAATCGAGATGGCGAGGCGGAACTGCTCCGGCCGCTGTCCAAGCGCAACGACGCCGGGTAGAACGCCCACGGTCGACACGGTGATATGCCGTGCGCCGATGCCCAGGCCTTTGGGATGATTCAGGATCGTCAGCGCCGGATCGACCGCGTCCCAGTTCATTAGCGGCTCGCCCATGCCCATGAAGACGACGTTCGTGATGCGAATCGGCTCGTCGAGCAGCGCCATCTCACGAACTTGCGCCGCGATCTCCCACACCTCGAGGTTGCGCGCGAAGCCCATGCGGCCCGTGGCGCAGAAGGCGCAGCGGAGCGCGCAGCCGGCTTGCGACGAGATGCAGAGTGTGACGCGCGAGCCTTCGGGAATCGAGACGGCTTCTATCGCCTCACCATCGGGCAGGCGAAAGAGAAACTTCCGCGTACCGTCGGAGGACTGCTGTTGGGTGGCCAGGTCCAGGCGCGGCACCGTAAAGCGGGCCGTGAGCGCCGCGCGAAAGCCGGCGGGGAGGTCGGACATCGCCTCGAACGACGCGGCCGGATTCTGCCACAGATGCCGCATCACCTGCGAGCCGCGATATGCGCCGACGCCCTGTTCGGTCGCGAACTGGCGTAGCGCGTGCTCCGCCGCATCGGGCACGAGGTTGAGCAGGTTGAGAAGCCGAGGCGTAGAGTCGGGCGGGGCGGTCACCGGATGGTCGTGCTCAGAGTAAATTGATAGATCGGATCGAGGCCGGCGCCATTCTGTTCGCGGGCGACGCCGGCGCTGTATTGATCGAAACGTACACCGATCCCGAATCGCGAGCGCCACTCGGATGTCCCGAACGCCGTGGTCCGCACGATGCCCGCGTTAGCCTGTACTCCGTCGATCCGCGCGGTGCCGAAAATCACGTCCTCGCGCTGGGCCCCTTCAGTAAGCGTTACGCCGTAGCCGCCGCGAACATCGAAGGGCACACCGCCGATCGCCGACGCGTATAGACGAAGATCTCCCCCGACATTGAGCGCGGGCCGCTCCCGCGACGGATTTACCGGCCGCCAGAGAAAGCTCGCGATACCGAGCCGGGCGTCGGCGAAGGGAAGGTTCGTCGCGGTGGCTCCGAAATCGAGCAGCGCCGTGCCTCTGCGGTCACCGTCGATCTCTCCGGTGCGATAGCGAGCGGCTAGGCCCGCGATGATGTGATCACCGAATCGATGCGCGGCGGCGAGGGAGGTGAGCGTGGTGTTGTACGGGATGCTGCCGACCGTCTGCGGATCCGTGGTCGTCCGATAGATGTTGTCGACGGTGACGTGCAGAACCGAGAATCCAAAAGTGTCGCGATCGCCATGCGAGACAGCGCCGGCAACCATGCGCAGGTCCACCGACTGGTCCGACGGCGTTTGCAGCGCTGCAAGTCCGATCCGGAATCGCTCGCCGTGGTCGAGAGCAATCGTGGCCGGGTTTCCGAAGCCGTCGCCGATGCCGCCGGGCAGCGCGGCGCCGCGATCGAGTGTCGCGAGCGGAAACTCCAGCAGGTCGCGCGCGGGAACGACCTGCGCACTCGCGCCGCGGCACACACACAAGCCCGCGATCATCGCGGGTAAGAGCAGGCGGCGCATGCAGATGAACTTCGGATTTCGCGCAGCGCGCGTCAAGCGAGACGCTACCGACCTCCTTCACCGGGCGATAGCTTTCAACCTTTCCTCACGTCCGCGGAGCGCGAGTGCTGCTC
>JALZAE010000558.1 GCA_030948535.1 Gemmatimonadota bacterium
ACGCTCCAGTCGCCGCGAGCGCGACAGCGGCGGGGAGGACTGCCAACTGCACCACGAGGCGCGCCGGCCGCGCGAATTCGTCGTACGCCTGCCGAACACGCTGCGACCTGAAATGGCTGGTCGTCGATGGAAGGCGCCGGACGAATGCGTCGAGCAACACCGTCTCATGGCCGCCGGCGGCGAGTACGGTGCGCACCAGCTCGAGGTTCTCGAACATCACGCTGCCGTCGTAACCGCCGGTCGCGCGCATTACCGAGCGGCGCACCCCAAGCGTACCGGGCCAGTCCCCGCCGGTCATGCGATTGAGCAACATACGGCCGCTGTCCCATCGCGCATGCCAGGGAAGTGGATCGAAATAGTTCTGCGGCCGCACGACGTGCGCGCTGCCGAGCGCGTCGATGACGCGCGCGAAAGACTCGTCGTCGTAGCGAACATCATCGTCGGCAATGATCAACCGCTCGTGCGATGCGAGTCGCACACCGGTGAGCACGCCACCCACCTTGCCCATCGGCGTGGTCAGGTCGGGGGCGGGAGCGACGTGTCTGACGAGATGACCCCATGCGGCTTCGTGTTTCGCAAAAACCTCTTCGGGCGATCCGTCGACGACGATTACCTCAGCGCAGGAGGCGCCCCACTCGAGGTAGCGAACGAACTCGCTCCCGGTGTGCGGCGTGGCCGATTTCATCGGCAAGATGTAGCTGACAGCTCGATGTCCCATGCATTTTCCCTCGCTCTGGCCATGGGCAACAGCCATGCCGACGCCTGACGACGCGCGCGAACAGCTCGGCGATGTACCCCCCGACGAGATGCGCGCGCATCTCCATCGCATGGCCGACTGGGTGGCGGACTATCGCGAGACCATCGCCGATCGGGCAATCAGCCCGACGGTAGAGCCGGGCGACATCACGAGCCGCCTGAGCGCCGAGCCGCCGCGGCCCGGCGAGTCGATCGATAGCATCCTCAGCGATCTCGATTCGCTCGTAATGCCTGGGATCGTGCACTGGGGACATCCCGCGTTTCTCGGCTACTTCGGAAGCACTAGCAATGGGCCGGCGCTGCTCGGTGAGATCGCGGCGGCAGCGCTCAATGTGAGCGCGATGACGTGGCGAACATCTCCAGCCGCGACGGAGATGGAGACGGTGATGCTGTCGTGGATCCGCCAGATGGTCGGACTGCCTCAGGCGTTCACCGGCATCGTCTATGACACGGCGTCGGTCGCCGTGGTCCACGCGCTAGCGGCGGCGCGCGAGCTCGCGCTCAGTACAAATCGTTCGGTGCGCGCCGACGGACTGCTCGGTGGCGGCACTCCGCCGGTGCTGCGCGCGTACGCGTCGGATCAGGCGCACAGCTCGCTCGAGAAGGCGATGATCCTACTTGGGCTGGGCGAGCAAAACGCTGTTCGAGTGCCGAGCGATCTGGACTTTCGGATAGAAACCCGCGCGCTGCGCGACGCCATTGTCGCCGACGTGCGGCTGGGTTTCGTGCCGATGGCGGTGGTGGCGACCGTCGGCACGACGTCGACAGCCAGCGTCGACCCGGTGAGCGAGATTGCCGAACTGTGCGCGGAGTATCGCACGTGGCTGCACGTCGACGCGGCGTATGGCGGAGCACTGGCGGTTCTGCCGGAAGGTCGCTGGGTGATGGCAGGCGTAGAGCGCGCGGATTCGGTGGTGATCAACCCGCACAAATGGCTGTTCGTGCCGCTGGATTTCAGCGCGCTGTATGTCCGCCGTCCCGACGTGCTTCGAGGTGTCTTCTCGCTCACGCCGGAATATCTTCGCGGCGATGCCGGCCACGCCATCGATTACATGGACTACGGCATTCAGCTCGGCCGGCGTTTCCGTGCGCTCAAGGCGTGGATGGTCCTCCGCACGTTCGGCAGTGATGGAATCGCGGCGCGCATTCGCGAGCACTGTCGCCTGGCGAAGCTGCTGACGGGATGGATCGAAGCGAGTTCGCACTTCACGCGGATGGCGCCGCAGCAGATGGCGGTGGTCTGCTTTCGCTACGAGCCCCGCTCGCTCGATGTCGCCGACTGCGATGCGCTCAACGAGGCAATCGTCGACGCAGTGGTGCGGTCAGGCGAGGCATATGTGACCCACACACGGTTGCGCGGCCGCACCGCAATCCGCGTTGGGATCGGCAACGTGCTGACGACGGAGCATCACGTCGCGCAGGTGTGGGCGGTCATCCGGCGCGAAGCGGAGCGCCTTCATCCCGCATCGACTCCGCCAAAAACTCCATGATACGCCGCTCGGCGTAGTAGTCGGGTTTCCACGGCACGAGTCCAGAGATGAACCCGACATGCCCACCGCGCTTCGGGAACTCGATGCAAAGATTCGAATTGTCACGGGCGATTGCGCGAACGTCGTCGAGCACTTCCGATGGTAGAAACGGATCGTCGACGGCGCTCAGCAGCAGCGTCGGAACGCGAATGCGCGGGAGAAACCCGAGCGAGCTCGAGCGAGCGTAGTAGTCGTCGGCGCCGGTGAAGCCATGCAAGCGGGCCGTGACGCAATCGTCGAAGTCATAAAAGCTGCGCGCCCGGTCGATCAGCTCGGCGTCGAGAATACCGGGAAAGCGTTCGCGCTTCGCGTGCGCCTTACGCCGAAGGGTGCGCAGGAAATTGGCCTGGTACACCTTCGAGAATCCGCGATCGATACGGCGCGCCGATCGCGCGAGATCGTACGGCACCGACACGGCGGCCGCGGCCCGGACGGCGCTCGGTACGTCATCACCGCGCTCGCCGAGCCACTTGAGCAACACGTTGCCGCCTAACGAGACGCCGGCGAGGAGCAGCAGGCGATCCGGCTCGGCCTCGATCAGCCGGCGGACGACGAAGTCGAGATCGGTCGTCTCACCCGAGTGATAGGACCGGGCGAGGCGATTGGGCTCGGCGCCGCACGAGCGAAATACGAGCGCGTCGGCCGCCCAACCTCTCAATCGCGCTTGTTGCAGCATGCCGCGCGCATAGTGCGAGTCGGGCGATCCCTCGAGACCGTGCAACATCAGAACGCGTGGGACGGAGGGACCATCATCGCGCGCCGCGAGCCGATGGAGATCAAGAAAATCGCCATCGGGCACCTCCCATCGCTCGACGCGCAGCGCGACCTGCGGACGCCGGCGCGCGAGCTTTCCCCACATCGTCTTGAGATGGGCGCCTGGAATCCACCAAGCTGGGCGATACGAGGTGCGCGGAATGGACATGGACAACAATTTACCTGATACCTGCACGCGAGCATCGACGACGTGGACGTTCAGATCTTTGGCACCAAGAAAAGCTCCGACACGCGCAAGGCGCAGCGTTTCTTCGCCGAGCGACGGATCAAGATCCACTTTGTCGATCTCGCCGAGCGCGCAGCGTCGCTCGGCGAACTCCAGCGATTCGCGCAGAAGTTCGGTGTCGGCGCGCTCATCGACCGTGACTCGCGCCGCTACCTCGACCTCGGGCTTCAACACTCGCGCATGAGCGATGAGCGTTGGCTCGAGCTTCTCGCGGAAGAGCCGATGCTGCTCCGCTCTCCACTTGTCAGGCAGCAATCGCGGCTCACGATCGGACTGGCCGAGCAGGAATGGAAGAGCTGGTTATGAGCGCGCGCTGAGCATTGCAGGCGGGCGGGGCTTAGTTTTCAGGGATGATCTCCCTCAGCAGTGTCGGGGTATCGTTCGGCGCGACCGAACTGCTGCGCGACGTCACGGTGACCATCGCGCCGGGCGAGCGGTGGGGCATCATCGGCCGAAACGGGTCGGGGAAGACGACACTGTTCCGCCTCATGATGGGCGAGCAACTGCCGACGAAGGGCAACCTGGCTCGCGCGCCAGGACTACGATTCGCCGTGCTCGATCAGCATCGCGACTTCGGCGGCGCAACCACGGTATGGAAAGCAGCGGCCGAGCCGTTCGCGCATCTCGTCGCCCTCGAGCAGGCGCTGCACGAGCAAGCGCTGCGACTCGGCGAGCTCGGCGAGAAGGCGACCGAGCAAATGGTCGAGCGCTACGGTCACGATCAGGAGCGCTTCGCGCACGACGGCGGCTACACCTTTCATTCGCGCGTCGACGCGGTGCTGCACGGACTCGGCTTCGATCATGACGAAGCGAAGACGCGCGCGCTCACGCATCTGAGCGGCGGCGAGCGAGGCCGGCTCGGACTCGTGCGGCAGCTCGTTGCTCCGGCGGACGTGCTGCTGCTCGACGAGCCGACGAACCATCTTGACCTCGAGACCACCGCGTGGCTCGAGGAATATCTCCGCGGCGTCGACGAGACGGTGCTGCTGATCAGCCACGACCGTGCGTTCCTCGATCGCGTGGTCGACCACGTGCTCCACGTCGATGATCTCACCGCCACACCCTATACCGGCGACTACTCGGCGTTTGCGCTTCAGCGCGCCGAGCGACGGCTGTCGCAGCAGCGCGCGTTCGACCAGCAGCGCCGCACGGTCGCCAAGGAAGAGGAATACATCCGTCGGAATCTCGCCGGCCAGAACACGAAGCAGGCAAAGGGCCGTCGCAAGAAGCTCGAGCGGCTGCCGCGCTTGAGCGCGCCGAGTGGCGATCAGGGTGTGATGACGCTGCGGCTGGAGCCGAACGAGCGCGGCGGCGATCGCGTCGCCGACTTTGAGAAATTGAAGGTGACAGTGCCGGAGATCGACGGCACCGAGCGCCTGCTGCTCGACAAATTCACCGCAACCATCCGCCGTGGCGACGTCATTGGCCTCATTGGGCCAAACGGCTCCGGCAAGTCGACGCTGCTCAAGACGCTGATGGGCGATCGCGAGCCGACCGATGGTGAAGCGCGCCTCGGTGGGTCGATCGCGGCGGCTTACTACAGGCAGGATCTCGCACAGGTGCCGATCGAGAAAACGCTGTACGACGTCATCAATGACTTGCGCCCATTGTGGGGACGCGGAGCAATTCAGAATCACCTCGGTGCGTTCGGCTTCAGCGGTGATTCCGTGCGGCGCATCGCCGGTACCCTCTCCGGCGGTGAGCGCGCGCGGTTGGCGCTGGCGATGATCGTGCTCTCGCACGCGAATTTCCTGCTGCTCGATGAGCCGACGAACCATCTCGACGTCGAGTCGATCGAAGCGCTGGAAGATGCGCTCGACGGCTACGATGGGACGACGATGCTGGTGAGCCACGATCGCGCACTGCTCCGCGCGCTGGCCACGCGCATCTGGAGTCTCGAAGGCCAGCGCATCCGCGACTTCGATGGCACCTTCGCCGAGTGGGAACAGGCGCAGAAGGACACCGCGCGCACGAAGCGTCAGGAGATGGAGGAAGAAGAGGCGCGCCGGCGCGAGCGGGAGAAGTCGCAAGTCAAGCGCGTGACGAACGTGCAGCAGCAGTCCGACGCCGACCGCAAGCGCGCCAAGCGCGCACTCGCCACCGCCGAGGCGGAGGTGGCAACGCTCGAGCACCGCGTGGCGGAGTTGCAAACAGAGCTGGAGGAGCCGTCGCTCTACTCCGGCGCGGACGGTGCCCAGCGCGCGGGCGCCATCACGGTGCAGCTTTCGACAGCGCGACGCGCTCTGGAAGAAGCCGTGGCGCGCTGGGAGAGCGCGATGGAAGAAGCGAATACGTGATTCTCGCGCTGGCGGTGGCCGCGCATCTCGGTCGAGCCTTCACCCAGCAACCCATTGTCCGCGCCGACTCGAACTACGCGAGCGCCGGTCTCCGTGCCGTAGTCGACCGCGCATCGATCGTCAACCGTGCCGTGCCGCGCGCGCTTGCCGCCTACCGCGCGCACGTCGAGTCGGAGATCGCCATCGTCGGTCATAGGGGAGATGGCGTGGAGGGCGCGGTGCAGATCGAGCAAACCGCGAACGAGGTTACGTGGTGGCGCGATGGGTCGTACGAGCAACGAATCGTCGGCTATCGCGCGCGCATGCTGGGCCCGTCCGTCTCGCTGCTATCGAATATTCGCTTTGCCTGGACCGTGCCCTCGCTGTACGGCAATCGCATCTCGCTCTTCTTCGGACGCGATACGACCCGCTCGCGCGACTCGACGCGCAATAGCCGGACGCCGTACCGCGCCGTGCATCCCTTCGCCAACGATCGCGACAAGTACTACAAGTTCACCGGCGGCGACACTGTGACTCGCGTGCGAGTAAATGGCCGGCTCGTCACCGTCGCTCGCGTGCACGTGGAGCCGAGCCGGGCGCCACCACCATCGGTGGTCGTGTTCAGCGGCGATGTCGACATCGATGCGGACCGCTCACACATCGTGCGGATGCGCGGTCGCTTTCTATCGACGCCGCCGAGCACGTCGCTCCGCCAACGCATTCTCGCCACGGCGATGCAGGCCGTCGGCTATGTCGAGCTGGTCAACGCCGAGGTGGCCGAACAGTTCTGGCTGCCGGCGTACCAGCGCGTCGAGCTGCAGGCGACGACGATGTTCTCCGAGACGCGCGGCGTCATCCGCATCATCTCCCGCTTCCGCGACTACGACGTCAATCCGGCGACCGCGCACGTGGTGGCCAGTGCCGACTCGACGGAGGATTCGCTCGGGGTGCGGCCGCATCGTCTCACATGGGCGTCGGCGGATAGCCTCGCGCGCTACGGCGGCACTTTCGGAAATTGGGAACGCGCGAACGGCGACGAGACATCGCGCACGAATGCGAGCGATTTCGATGACATCGCGCCAGCGGACAGGCGCGCCGCGGGACCGCCGATCCTTCGTCCGCACCTGCGTCGTCTCAGTGAGCTCTTTCACTTCGACAGGGTTGAAGGCGCGTACACGGGCTACGGTGCCGAGCTCAGGCTGCGCGATCTCGCGCCCGGCGTCACGCTGCGCGGCAACGCCGGCTGGGCGTGGGAGGAGCATACGGTTCGCGGCGCACTCGAGGCCGAGCTCGACCGCGGCGGATGGCAGACGACTCTTCGCGGCGCCCGCACACTTGCACACACGAACGACTTCATCTCCGTCTTCGATGCCGGCGCCACGCTCACGGCGCTATTCGGAGCGGATGACTACGACTACGTCGATCGCCGTTTGCTGACTATCGGTCTGGCACGAGAGATTGCTCGCGGGCGGTCGGTGATGCGGGTACAGTCCGGCTGGGGCGGCGACCGGCCTGAGGTGCGACGAGTTCGCGCCAGTCCGGTCTTCGGGCGCGACACCTTTCGCGTGAATCGTCCTGTGACTTCAGGCGACTATTGGCGAAGCGCGGTCACGCTCGACTGGAATCCCTCGGTGACGGGAGAGTTTCTGGAGACCGGGCTCGGCGGGCGAGCACACTACGAGCGCGGCGACGGCGCTCTGCGCTGGCAGCGTCTGGAGGCTCGGCTCACAGGACGTCAGAACGTGGGCGAGCTCACGCTCGCCGCGCGTCTTGATGGTGCGATCACGAATGCCGGCGCTCCGCCGCAACAACTGCTCGAGCTCGGCGGCACCAGCTCGCTCGAGGGATATTCGTACAAGAGCTTCATCGGCGACCGCGCGGGATTGGCGCGCGGATTGGTGTACTACACGCTGCCGCTCTTTCGCGCGCCGATTCGCATCTTCCGCTATCTCATTCCCGGAGCGTCGCCGGCACCGGCGTTGAACATCAGCGCCGGTTGGACCGACGTGACAGGAGCAACAGCGCGCGAGCTCGATGCCGTGTACGGCGCCGGTGGTTGGCTCGCGACCGCTGGTACGCGCGCGACGATGACCGTGGGGCTGCGACTCTTCGGCGGCGCGATCAGCATCGGGATGGCCCGGCCGCTCGACCATCAGGCGCAGTGGAAGGGCGTGGTGCTGATCGGAAGCTGGTAGCCGAGCTAGAACTCGCCGATCAGAGCGATCTCGACGTTGAGATGCTGCCCAAACTTCTCCTCGACGCAGCGCTGCGTGTGCGCGATCAGCGCGCGAACATCGGCCGCGGTTGCCCGTCCCAAATTGACGATGATGTTCGCGTGCAGGTGTGAGATCTGCGCGTCGCCGATCTGATGGCCCTTGAGCCCGCATTGATCCACCAAGCGGCCCGCGCCCACGCCTTCGATCTTCTGAAAGATCGATCCCGCGCTCGGATGCCAATCGAGCCACGGATGGCGAGCGCCGCGCCAGCTCAGATTCTCCTGCATCACGCGCTGCATCGCGGCGGAATCGCCGCGCTCGAGCCTGAAGGTCGCCGCCAGCACGATGTCTCTGCGATGATGAAACACCGAGTCGTCGTAGCCAAACTTTACGTAATCGGCACCGACGGTCTTCCGCTCTCCTTCTTCACTCAGGATCTCGCACGACTCGAACTGCTCGGCGATGAACATCGTGCGCTCGCGCTCGGGCGCGGGCGAGAGGAAATGAAGATTCTGCCAGATCGCGCCGCCGACCGTGCTCGGAATCCCGACGTAGTGCTCGAGCCCGGACCACCCGCGATGCGCCGACTCCTGAATGAGATCGCGCATGACGGCGCCGCTCTCGACCCACACGCGCCCATCATCGCTCCAGCTCGTGTGGCTCGCGCGATTGCGTATGACGATGCCGCGAAACCCCTTGTCGCCGATGAGAATGTTCGCGCCAAGGCCGAGCACGAAGTACGGCAACGCGAGCTCGCGTGCGCCCATCACCGCCACCGCGAGCGCGTCCGCCGACATCGCTTCGTAGAACAGATCCGCCGGTCCGCCGATGCGGAACGTCGTGTACTGCGCGAGCGGCTCGTCGCGCTTTGCGTGTGCGCCGAGCCGGGCGGCAAGGACATCGAGTGAGGAGAGCGCGGGCATCGACGGGAAAGAAAGTCAGCCGCGACGCTGCTGACCAGCGCGCTCGCCGACCAGGATGTCGCGCACGGCGGAATCGAGCGCCGCGTTCGTCGCGATAGCGCTGCGGCCGAATGGCGTGCGCACGCCCTTCCAGTCCGTGAACACCCCGCCTGCCTCCTCGATGATGGGCTGCAGACACGCGGCATCCCAATCGCTGAGCCGGCCATCGACCATCGCCTCCGCGCGGCCGGTGGCAACGAGCAGGTAGCCATAGCAATCACCCCACGACCGTGAGACTGCCGCGGCGTCGGCGAGCGAGCGCCAGCGGTCGCGCTGTGACTCGCTATGCGGGAATCGCTCGTCGGTGGTCAACACCGTCGCGTCGGCGAGCACGGAGACGGCTGAGACGGAACAGCGAGCGTCGTTCCACCAGCACCCTTCTCCCCGCGCGGCGGCGAGCGTCTCCGACAGTGCAGGGAAGACTGCCGCGCCGGCGAGCACCTCGCCTCCTTCGACGACGGCGACGAGCGTGCCCCACAGTGGCACGCCGCGCACGAAGGTCTTCGTGCCATCGATGGGATCGAGCAACCACCGGCGCTTTGCGCTGGGCGTTGTCTCGCCGAGCTCTTCGCCGAGTACGCCATCGGCCGGAAAGCGCGCGTCGATCCAATCGCGTGCGGCTCGCTCGGCCTCGCGATCGGCGATCGTGACGGGTGAGCCGTCGCTCTTCGTTTCGACGGTGAGTCTCGTGTTGAAATGGCGCAGCGCCACCGCACCGGCGAGCGACGCCACTTCACGAACCGCCTGGAGCAGGTCGCCCGAGTGCAGCTTCATTGTCATTCCGCGAATTCCTCGGCGATCTGGCGGGGATCGAGAGCGCCCGTGTAGAGCGACACTCCGATGATCGCGGCAGACACGCCACGCTCCGCGAGCGCGCGCAGATCAACGGGTAGTGTGATCCCGCCGGAGGAGAACACCGCATGGCTCGACGCTTCGACCACATCCTCGAGCATCGAGAGATCGGTCGGCATGATGCGCTCGTCGAGCTCGACCGCCGTCACGAGGAGCGCGCCGAGCGGATAGCCGCTGAGCTCCTCGGCCACATCGACGATGTCGCGCGGCAGCATGCGCGACCAGCCGTGTCGCACGACGCGCCGCTCGCGCACGTCGGCCGCGACGATGATCTGTCCAGGAAACGCGGTCGTCGCTTCCGAGAGCCAATCGCGATCCTCGATCGCGCGCGTGCCGATGGTGACGCGATACGCCCCCTCATCGAATAGCCGCTCGATGGCGTCGAGATCGCGGACCCCCCCGCCGACCTGTATCGAGGCGGGAATCTCTCGGAGCAGCTCGCGGATGAGGTCGGCATTATTGCCGCGCTTCGTCGCCGCGTCGAGGTCGACCACGTGCAAGCGATGGAAGCCGACGCGCAGCCACTCGCGCGCGACCGCGATCGGATCATCGAGTCGCACGCGCTCCGCGTCGTACTCGCCGCCGACGAGCTGCACGCACGCGCCCTCGCGCAGGTCGATTGCGGGAATGGCGATCATCGCTCGCCGCCGGCCGCGCGCGCGCCGCGCAAGAACGCGCGCAGGAACGCCACGCCTGGTGCGCTGCTCTTTTCCGGATGGAATTGCACGCCGACCACGTTGCCGCGCCGAACCA
>JALZAE010000591.1 GCA_030948535.1 Gemmatimonadota bacterium
CGTACCGTCCATCCGCGCACTCGTGCGCGAGCTCGATCCGACCCTCCCGATGGCGGAAGTGCGCACGATGCGCTCGATCGTCGATGGCGCGTCGGCGAAAACGGTCTTCGCGATGGTCGGGCTGATAGTTGCCGCCGTGGCGGGACTCTTTCTCGGCGCGATCGGCTTGTACGGGATGCTGTCGTTCGCCACGGGGCAGCGCACGCGAGAGATCGGCGTGCGGATCGCGCTCGGCGCCACGCCTGAAGCGCTGCGCGTATCGGTGCTGCGACAGGGACTGGCGTTGTGCGCCGCGGGAGTCGCCGTCGGTCTCGCCGCGGCGATCGGACTACGTGCGGCGATCCGGCCGCTGCTCTACCAAGTCAGCGCGACCGATCCGCTGACCTTCGGCAGCGTCGCGCTGGTGTTGCTGGCGGTCGGAACGCTCGCCACCTGGATCCCGGCGAGCCGCGCGGCCCGGCTCGACCCAGTGCGCGCACTGCGCGCCGACTGAGACAACGATGGTTCGCGAGGACCGCGACCCGATCGTGTCCCAGCGGTGCGCTGAAATAGCTGCTCAGTAGAACTGCCGCAGCTCGACGCGCGAGTTGTTGAGAAACACTCCGTACAGCCGCACGACGTCGCCGGAGCGAAGACTCTGGAATCGATCGGAGTCCGCCCGCTTCACGTTGTACGGCAACGAGACCTGGATCGCCGAGCCGTTCCCCGCGTCGATAATGAATACTCCATTGTTGCGATCGATCTGGCGGACCGTGCCCTGGAAGGACTGCACATTCTCGGATCCATAACCCCCACCGTTATTCCCACCGTTGCCCCGACCGTTGCCGCGACCGCCGTTGCCGCCGTTGCCACCGCTGGACACGGAGCGATTCACCTGGATCAGGTCCGCGTAATAGCCGCGGTTATTGTCGCTCTGAATTCTGGCCGTGACCTCGTCGCCGTTCTCCAACGACTGTACGCCGTATGACTGATTCTGGTAGACGACTTGGGTGCGATTGTCGTAGGTGAGCGCGACGGTCTGACCGTCGGGTTGCTGGAGCTCGATCATCTGGCCGCGTTGATCGACGCGCCGAATTCTGCCGGAGACCTCACCTTGCTGCGGCGAACCGCCACCAAGTCCAGCAAGCCCGTTGCACGCCGCCGTCGCGAGTAACGCGAGCGCGAATACACCGTGGGAAAACACGCGTCGACTGATCGTCATAGTTCCTCCTCGGGATGCGGCCCAGAAGAGCAAGGCAAGTGCCGCCGTGGCACCTGCCGCCCATGCGCCTCCGAACCGGTTCGAACTCTTCGGTCGAACCGGTTGTCCCATCGCCCGGGACCCCTACACAAATCCAGTTAAGACCGCATGCGGGAGACTGAGCCAATGCGCAGCGCACCATCCGTTTTGTTCCACCCCACACTGCACCTCCTCGCGATCGCGGCGATGGCTGTGATTGCCATGCCCTCACAGGCGCAACGCTCGAGATCCATGACCTCGATCTGGGACAAATCGCTGCCCTCTGGCAGCAACATCGCCGTTCACAACATCGACGGCGACGTGACGGTCGTGCCGTCGTCCAGCGGCAAGGTCGAGGTGCTCGGCGCGAAGAGCGGCCGCGACACCTCTGACGTATACGCCGAGGTGCACGAGACGCGCGACGGCATCGTCATCTGCGTGATGTGGCGGCACGCGCGCGGCACGTGCGACGAAGAGGGCTACAACTCGCACAGCCGGCACGGCGACTGGAACAGCGACGACGCGTCGGGCTCGATGGATCTCGAGGTGCGGATTCCCGCCGGGATGCGGGTGTCGGCCGGCTCGGTGAGCGGGAACGTCCACGTCACCGGCGCTGAAGGGGATCTACGCGTCCACTCGGTGAGCGGCGATGTCCAGGTCGAATCGTCGCGCGCGACGTCGTTCGTTGCGTCGTCGGTGAGTGGCGACGTGTCGGTAAAGGCGACCTCGCTCACCGGGAGTGGGCGTCTGTCGGCGAAGAGCGTCAGCGGCAACATCACCCTCGAGCTGCCGAAGGATTTCGCCGCCGACGTGCGGATGACCACCGTCAGCGGCGACCTGCAGAGTGATTTCCCGATGACGCTCGAGGGACGACAGACCCGGCGGGGACTGGAGGGGAAGATCGGCAGCGGCGGGCGCGATCTGCAGCTGTCGACGGTGAGCGGCAACGTGAGGATTCGCATCGCGAAGTGAAATGCGTGGTGTCCCTGAATGAGAACGGCCCGTGAGCGAAGTACGCTTGCGGGCCGCCTTGCGTCGATCCCGACATCCGGTCTACAGCGCGATGTCGGTATGTTCGTGGCGGCGGCGCTGGTGTCAAGAAAGATGCACGCGCTCGTCGTGGTCGCGGTACTCGCCGTCGCGTACGGGAGAAAAAATTGGAATGGAGGAGCGCGTGCTTGGCGACACGTTCGGTGAGGCGTATGCGGAATACCGGCGCGAGTCGTGGGCGCTGATCCCTTTCATCCTGTGACGACGGCCGGCGAGGCGCTCGGTCTTCCCGCGGACGCGCTGGAGCACGCGAGTCTTGCATTCGTGACCGCGCTGCGAGCGATCGCAACGAAAGAGGGGAACGGGCTCATGTCATCTTTCGTGTATCGGGCTCGCAGCGGCGAACGAGAAGTGGTGCGCGTCGACGACGAGGCCGAGGTTGCGGCGATGACGATGGAGGCGACCGCGGCAGGGCGGTCGTGGGCGTCAGCGGCGGAGCGGGTCTGGCGCTATGTCGAGCAGGAAGAAACCGTTCTCGTGGTGGAATTCTGGGGCGCGGGCATGCAGCGTCCGGCGACGGTGCTGCAACCCTTTCGGCGAAACGACGAGACGCGGGCCTGTGAGCGACTCGGCCCGATGTTGCTTCGCGTGAATGGCGATGTGGTCGAAGCCAACGCGGCGCGAGAGACGTTGGCGGCGATCGACGCCGGGGTGCGAGACGCGTCATGATCCGTCGCAATGGGCGCGTGGGCAACATCGCGTACGCCGCATTTTTCCTTGACGCTCGCCGCGACCAACAGCGCGGGCGAGTATCCCGCCCGCCCTCCATGGCACAACACGGTGTTCACCCCGGGCGATCCGCCACGTTCCGCCCACGTCGCGGTCGCGCGCAAAAATTGCAATCGCGGTCGCTGCGGCATCCCCACGGTTCATTGCGTATTGGCTCGGCCGACTCCTAATTCTCTCGACATGTTCCTCCAACATTTCGACCGCGAACTCGAGACGTGATGTTTCCGACCGCTCGCATTGTCCGTGTCGGTACGATCGCCGGACTCATCGCCGCGTTCGGCATGGCCGCGCAGGCGCAAGACACCACCGCGACCCGCCCAGCTACCGTGATTCCCGACACGCTCGTCGGCGCGTGCGCTGGCGAGATCATCTCCGACATCGAGTTTCAGACGGGACGGCCGCCCTTCGGTGGAATATCCGCCGTCTGGCGCGCGGCGGCGCGCATGGTTGGCATGCATCACCAGACGACGCGCACGTCGGTTGTCGCCGCCTTTCTGCAGCTACGTGTCGGCCAGCCGTGCACCGACCGCGCGCGCCTCGAGTCGGAGCGTGTGCTGCGCGCGCAGCCGTTCCTCGCGACCGCGCGCGTGCGCGCGATACCCGACGTCGCCTCGCCGGGTCATGTACTCGTGATCGTGCAGACGACGGACGAAATTCCGGTCATCGTCGGCGCGCGCATCAGCCGGAACACGCTGTCGCGCTTCTCATTCGGAAACAGCAACCTCGGCGGACTCGGCGTCGCCGCGCAGGGCGAGCTCGAGCGCGGCTTCGCGTATCGCACCGGATTCGGCGCGCGCATCGACGACTACGCGTTCGCCTTCATGCCGGTCCGCGCCACGATCGGGGGCGAGCGCGATCCACTCGGCAGCTCCTGGGAGCTCGGGCTGTCGCATCCGTTCTTCACCGACCTGCAGAGTACATCGTGGCGCGGCAGCGTCTACGGACTACACGAG
>JALZAE010000605.1 GCA_030948535.1 Gemmatimonadota bacterium
ATGGAAGAGCGCGAGGAAGTGACGCGCAAGCTGGGCGCCATGCGCGATGCGCTGCAGGCGGCACTCGTCGAGCGCATTCCGGACGCGGTCGTGCACGGCGCCAACGCCGAGCGCGCGCCGCACATCCTGAACATCTCCGTGCCGGGCACCGACAGCGAGTCACTGCTGATGGCGCTCGATCTCGCCGGTGTCGGCTGCTCCTCGGGCTCGGCGTGCCAGAGCGGTAACGTCGATCCCTCGCACGTGCTCGCGGCGATGGGCGTGCCGCGCGAGCTTGCCGTCGCCGCGGTTCGCATGAGCCTCGGATCACTTTCGACACCCGAGACGATGACGCGCGTGGCCGAGCTCTTCCCGGCCCTCATCGCCAAGGCACGGCGGCTCGCCGGCGCTGGACGCTGACGGAGCGATCGTGAAAGAACGCGTGTTGGTCGCCATGTCTGGAGGCGTGGACTCATCCGTCGCCGCGGCGCTGCTCGTCCAACAAGGCTACGACGTCGTGGGCGCGACGATGAAGCTCTTCTGCTATGGCGAGGATGTCCCGGACCGTCCGTGCTGCTCGCTGGACTCTATCGACGATGCACGGCGCGTCTGCGAGCAGCTCGGCGTCCCACACTACGTCCTCAACCTCGAGAGCGCCTTCGGCCGCGACGTGGTCGATGACTTCGTTCACGAGTACTCGGTAGGCAGAACGCCGATCCCATGCGTCCGGTGCAACACGTTCACGAAGTTCCGCGACTTGTTGCGAAAGGCGGAGGCGATCGACGCGTCGTGGATCGCCACCGGGCACTACGCGCGCGCGATCGGCGGCGGGCTCTTTCGCGGGCGCGACATGGGGAAAGATCAGAGTTATTTCCTCTGGGGAATCGCGCGCGCCGTCGTGCGCCGTATGCTCCTGCCGGTGGGCGAGCTGAGCAAGGCCGAGACGCGCGCGATGGCACACCAGTTGGGCCTCGAGGTCATCGCGGAAAAGATCGAGAGCCAGGACATCTGCTTCGTCCCTGACGGCGATCACACGAAGATCATCGCGCGCAAGCTCGGCGCCGACGCGCCTGCGCTATCGCGCGGTCCGATCGTCACCGCCGACGGGCGCGTCGTCGGGGAGCATGAGGGATTCGCCCGCTATACGATCGGGCAGCGTCGCGGTGTACCCGGTGGGTTCGCCGAGCCGATGTACGTGGTCGCGATTCGGGCGGCTGAGCGCACCGTGGTGATCGGTCCGCGCGACGCGTTGCTCGGTAGGGGCGTCATCGCGCGCGAAGTGAATTGGCTCGTGGACCAGCCTCCGTCGGTCGGCGATCGTGTCAGCGTCCAGGTTCGTCACCGCGCCCATCCCGCCGCGGCGGAACTCGTGCGCGTGGATGGCACCGAGATCGAGCTCGCGCTCGACGAGCCGGTCTCCGCCATCACGCCCGGCCAGTCCCTCGTCCTTTACGACGGCGGGCGTGTGTTGGGTGGCGCGATCATCGAAGCCGCGGCGAAGATGACACTGCCGATTCTGGCCGCGTAGCCGACGATCATTTCAGGCGTAGATGCCTGCTCGGGTCGCTGTCGTTTTGGACGTCATCTGCATGACGGCAAACCCGACGAGCACGAATCCGAGCGCCAGCACCTGCGCCATCGTGAGCGTGCCGAAGAAGCGATCGTCCTTCGCGCGAAAGAATTCGACGATGAAGCGCTCGATTCCGGCGAGGACCATGTACACGCCGAAGAGCCACCCTTCCGCGTGCTTGTGATCGCGCAGCCGCCACAGGATAATGAACATTATCATCCCCATCGCAACCTCATACAACTGCGTAGGATACACTCCGAGCACCGTGGAGGCGCTCGCGCCTGCAGGGATGGGGACGCCGAACTGCTGCTGCATGCTGCCGGCGGTCGATGGAGGCGCGCCGTTTGGGAAGGCGACGGCGAAACGCGAAATCCATGGGCGGCCGTAGTCGTCGCCCACGGCCCAACATCCGGTACGCCCGATCGCGTAGCCGGCGGCGATGCCGATCGCGCCGACATCGGCGATGCGAAGAAAGGGAACCCGCTTGCGGCGGATCATCAAATACGCCGCGCCGATGCCCCCGATGAGCCCACCCCAGAACACGAACCCGCCGCGACTCCAGAGGGTGGTCCAGTCGTGCATCAGGAGCGCGTAGTAAACCTTAGCGCCAATCAAGAATCCCACGACGGCGGCGACCACCACGTCGCCCACCGGTGTGGGATCGTGTCCCCGGCGCCGGAGCTCTTCCTGGCCGATCACCTGCCCGATGACGAAGCCGAGGAGTACGGCGAGGCCGAAGCCAGTGACGGTGAGCGGCCCGAGCTGCAGGATGAACGGCTCGACGGCGGTGGGGACGGTCGCAAGAAGCGAGAATGTCATGCGGAAAGCTACTGCACCGACACCGCCCGGCGCCTACTGCGCCAAGACCTTCGCCTTGATCGAGCTGTTGATGCGATCCTCCAACACACCGGTCGTGGCGCACGCCGCGGAATTGTTGGACGAGCTTTCGGAATTTTGCGCCACCGCGCTGAGGTTCGTCGCCACCGACGAGCTGCCCGCCGCGTTCGGTTTCACCGTCGTCTGAACGGAGAGACGAATGCGGTCGCTGTTGGCGCGCGGTCCGTTGAATGCGTTTCCGCAGCTCAAAAAATTGCTGATCATGGTGCCGCCGATCATCCGCATCTTCACGACGTCGCTCGAGCCGAACACGCCGTTCGGCGGGTCGATCACGTTCAGCTCGAGATCGAGTGCGGATTGGCGGTCGCGCAGCCAACAAACAGAAGCAGTGTGAACGGAAAGGCTATGCGCATGACGACCCTCAGTCGAGATTGCGACGACGCGCTACACCCCGAACGATAATCCGCGCTATGCGGGTCGCTAGCGGTCCCTCGCCCGCAAACGAAACTTCCAGCTCCGCGGCGAAGTATGGCTATCACACGGAGGCTTCAATGTTTGGACTCATGATTGGATTGGCCATTTCCGCCGTCACGGCGGTCTTCGGATTTAGTGCGGCACGGCGCTTTGTCCGCGACAAGCTTCGCTACGTCGAGGCGGCGCAGACCAAGTCGGCGCCCCTCATCGCCGGCATCGCGGCTGTGGCGCTCGCTGCGCCCATTGTCTGGGTGCTGCCGCTGGTTGGCGCCGGCACCGCGATCGTCTTCGGATTGAGCGTCGGTGCGGGCGTGGCGAGCGGAGCCGGCGACATCAAGCGAGGTACGGGCTACCAGGTCACTTCGGGTAGCTGACGGCGCTCAGTACTTCATTCCACCGGCGGCGGCGAACTCCTTCATCATTCGCTCCTGCTCCTCGGTGAGCTTGTCCGGAACGACGATGGACACCTCGACGATCAGATCGCCGCGGCCGCCGTCGGTGGTGATCCCCTGACCCGGAATCCGGAACCGCTTGCCGCCCGACGTCCCCGGCGGAATTCGGATGACGACCTTTTTCCCTTCGAGCGTGTTCACGCGCACCTTGGTGCCGAGGGTGGCCTGCGCGATGTTGAGCGGAACGGTCGCGACGACATCGGTGCCTTCGCGCTTGAAGAACCGGTCCGGCGACACGCGCAGCGAGATGATCAGGTCGCCGGGAGGTCCGCCGTTGGCGCCCTTCCCGCCCTGACCGCTCAGCCGGATGCGTGATCCTTCCTCGCTACCGGCGGGGATCGTGATCAACACCGTCTTTCTCGTGCGCACCTCGCCCGCGCCGCTGCAGGTCGGGCACCGCTCTGACGGCACCTGTCCGCGCCCGAGGCACATCGGGCACGGGCGATTGACCGCGAAGCCTCCCTGCCCGAACGACACCGTGCCGCGTCCGTTGCACTCGGGGCAGGTCTTCATCGTCGCGCCGGGCGCGGCGCCGTTACCGTGGCACGTGGGGCACTCCTCGTTCACTTCCAGCTCGACCGGCACCTTCCCGCCGAGCGCCGCCGTGCGAAAGGGAATCTCGAGCGTCAGCTCGACGCTTTGACCTCGCTCCGGACCGTGCGCGCGCTGGCCCGCGCGCCCTGCCCCGCCACCAAACATGTTCGAGAAGAGATCGCCGAGGCCGCCAAGCCCGCCGATGTCGAACTCCTCGAAGCGAAAGTTGCCAGGCTGTTCGCCGGTGCTCGACCGCGGCGATCCGCCAGAGCGAGCGCGGTCGCCGAAACCCGAGAACGCGCCCAATCGCCGCATGTCATCGTATTGCTTTCGCTTGCCGGCATCTCCGATGACGTTGTACGCCTCGGAGATCTCCTTGAAGCGCTCGGCGGCTTTGGGATCGCTCTTGTTCGCATCGGGATGAGATCGCTTCGCCAGTTTGCGATACTGCTTCTTGATCTCTTCTTGCGTCGCCGACGCGGGCACGCCCAACACGGCGTAATAGTCCTTCGTTTGCGCCATGACGGGCTATCGGTGTGAAGAGAGCAACGCGCGCACGAGCGTCACGGGGTCCACTGCTTGACCACCACCCGCGCCGGCCGGAGGAGCTGCCCCTTGAAGACGTAGCCTTGCTGGAATACCTGCGCGATCATGTGATCATCTTCCGGCGACATCGCGGGCACCGTCGCGATCGCCTCGTGCAGCGCGGGATTGAAT
>JALZAE010000557.1 GCA_030948535.1 Gemmatimonadota bacterium
CTCAGAAGGGCAGCGCTCAGAAGGGCAGCGCTCAGAAGGGCAGCGCTCAGAAGGGCAGCGCTCAGAAGGGCGGCGCTCAGAAGGGCGGCGCTCAGAAGACGAGTGCGCCAAAGGCGACCGCGGGCAAGACGGCCAGCAACGCGTCGTCCAAGGCCGGCGCAAAGAAGGCGGGATCCGCGAAGTCCGCGTCGAAACCGGCGGCCAAGAGCGCAAAAAAGAGCTCGAAGGCGGCCGCAAAGAAGGGCGGGAAGCCGGCGGCGAAAAAGCAGAGCGCCCGCCCCGCAGCCAAGAAGGGCGCGGCGAAGAACCGCGGGGCCAAGAAAAGCTCCTCGGCGAACAAGGGCGGGGCGGCCAAGAAAGGCGCTTCGGCGAAAAAGGGCGGCGCGGCGAAAAAGGCACGCGCGGGCGGGTCCCGTAGGCGGTAACGCCGATCTCTGAGACCCGGCGTCCGGACTTTGCCTTGGCGCCGCGCCTCGGGCGGCAAGGCCGACTCGCTTCATGAGCGCCCATCACGCCGTGCTCGACGCGCTCTCCTGCGCGATCTATTCAATCGATCTGCGCGGCAGCATCACGAGCGCGAATCGCGCCGCCGCGTCTCGCGCCGCTCGATCGTCACCACTCTCCGGGCGGCCCATCTGGGACGCGCTCTCCGACGGCGTCACCCGCGAACAGCTGCAGCGCGCGATGGAAGCCGTGCGCACCGGGCGCTCCCCGGTGGAAGCATGGGAGTTCGCCCGCGACGCCGCCGCCGGCGAGCGAATGCACCTCCTTCAGGTGGCACCGCTCCGCGACGAAACGAAAGACTCACACACAGCGAGCGGCGCGATCAGCGGATTTGTCGTCTCCGTCACCGACCTCACGACGAGCGACGCCGCACGTGAAGCGCGCGACGAGATCGGCGCCGCGATGTCGCGCGTCATCCAGCTCGACCGGGTCTTTCATGAAGTGTCGCAGCAGCTTCGCCGGGCGGTGCCGCATCACGGATTCGTGATCGCGCTCATCGATGAGACCTCCGGCGAGCCGCGTAGCGTGTATCGCTCCGGATTCGAGGGCGATGACTCCGATGCTGGCCCAGCGATGGACGCGCGGCTTCGGCCGCATTGGCTCGCGGCGATGGCCGACGAGCGCGTCGTCGCGGAGCGTGGTGACGCGGGAATGGATCTTACCGCGCCCCTCGCGACCGGCGCCGGCGCGCTCGGCGCCATCACAGTACACGCGGATGGGTTCGAGGATGCGGCGCAGCGCGGCAATGCGACGCGGGTCGTATCGGCGATCGCGTCGCAGACGGCAATCGCCATCGAGCGCGCCGCCCTGGTGCGCCGCGCAACGGAGAGGCGGCGCCTCGAGGCGATCGGCGAAGTGGCCGCTGGCATCGCGCACGAGCTGCGCAATCCGCTGTTCGGCATCTCATCCGCGGCGCAGCTGCTGCGCTTTCGCGCGCAACAGGACCCGGTGGTCGAGCGCAACGTCGGACGGATCCTGCGCGAGGTCGAGCGCCTCAACGCGATGGTCACCGACCTGCTCGAGTTCGGCCGGCCGCGCGAGCTCGCGCTCGCAGCGGCGGATCCTGACGCGGTATTGGACACGGTGATCGCAGGTAACCGCGGTCTGCTCGAGCGGAAGTCGCTCTCGCTCCAACGCTCCCGGTCCACGCACTCGCGTCTGAAGCTCGATGCCGAGCGGATGGCGCAGGTCTTCGTCAATCTGCTCGTCAACGCGGTCGATGCGGCGCCGCCGGGAACCGACATCGCTATCGCATCGTCGACACTTTCCGGCGGTCAGTGGCGCTGCACGATCAGCAATCCCGGCGCGCCGATCCCCGCCGACATCCTGCCCAACGTCTTCGAGATATTCGTGTCGACGAAACCCGGCGGCACCGGCATCGGACTCGCGCTTTGCCGGCGCGTGATCGCCGAGCATGGCGGCACGATCTCCGTCGCCAGCGATGCCACAAATGGTACGACGGTGACGGTTACGCTTCCCTAGCACCGGGGACCAAGCACCGCGTATTCTTCCTCCCTCATGCCGGAGTCACCTGTCGCCTTGCTGCGAGCGCATGCTCGCCATGCGCCCTGGAACGCCAGGGGACTCGCCGCTCACGCGACGGCTCTCGTCGATGCCGCGGCGATGCGACCGACCAACGCCGCCGCACGCGCCGCGCCGAGTGCGCGGGCCATACGCTTCTATGTCGCCGGCGGATTACTGGACCGGCCAGACGGTACCGGTACCGCCGCGACGTACAACTATCGGCATCTCCTCCAGCTACTGCACATCAAGATTCGGCAGCGCGAAGGACAGACGCTCGACAAGATCAAGGTCGAGCTCAAGGACACGACCGGCGATGCGCTCGAGCGCCGCGTAGCCACCGCGCTCGCGCCCGCCCTCGGCGCCGGAGCGGATGTACATCAGGCGCACGACAACGATGGCGACGGTATCTGGAGGCGCGTCTCGGTGGCCGATGGCATCGAGCTCCACGTGCGCGACACGTCGCCCGCCGCGGGTGAGGGCGCGATCATGGCCATTCGCGAAGCCGTGCGCGCCGCGCTGGGTCGCGCAGACATCCGCTGAGCGCGCTGCCGCGCGCCGCTACAACTCGAAGTAGCGCAAACCCTCCACCACGCGCCGCCATCCCGCCTTCATGAACGCGCCGAGATGACGGCTCACGCCGGCGGGTTGCCCATCGATGATCTCGATCGCGATCGCCCGGCGCTTCCGCGCGCCGTTCCGCGATGCGGCGAGATACACGCCGAGCTCGCGCGCGGCGAGCGCGACATCGTCAGCCGAAAGCGCGTCGACAACGAATACGCGCCGGCCGCGCGCTTCGACTGACATGGCGATGGCGCCCCCGCGCGTCACGAGCAAGGCGCCGGACCCGCGCGGCCGCGATAACGGCGTTCGCTCGACGTTCTCTAGCGATAGCGAGTACGGATTCGCCGGATCGCTCGCCGCGATGACGACGAACGGCGCGAGCGCACTTCCCTCTCGGGCGTCGCGCAACCGCTCGACGGCATCGGGCAGCGCGAACTGCGCACCGCCGAGTCCCTGCACGAAGTATCCGCGCCGAACTTCGCCGCGATATTCGAGACGCTTGAGCTCGTGATAGATCGCGCGCCACGAGACCGGCGGCCGCTCTCGCCTCCACCAATCGCGCGTGACCACGCCATAGCGGTCCAGCCATTGGCGCGCGATCAACTCCGCCATCTCCTGCTCGGCTCGTGACGGACCAAGCGTACCGGGCGTGCGCAGCAGCGACCATCGTCCGCTCCACGACGACGGTGGCCCTGGTAGATCCGGACGCCGCCACTTGGGGAGCCGTCGCAAATTCGGACGACGCTGCACGACCGGCCGGTCGGGTGATGGCGTGAAGCCGGCGGGAAGCCAGCGCGTCGGATCGGCGTCGGACGATTCGCCGCGCGCGCGCTGCGGATGCAAGGCGCGCAGCCGAATCACTTCGCGCAGCGCTTCGACAGTGTCGTTCGTGGCGATGCCCGCGATCACCAGCTCGCGCAGTGCGTCGCGCGTAGCCGCGGCACCGAGCGATGTCGCTACCTGCAAGTCAGGGAGAAACGACGCGCCGTGCCTCACGAGCGCGTCGCGCACGCCGGCCGCGGCATCGCTCAGTGACGGCTCGGGCTCGCTGTCGAGCCACATCGCGCCCTCGCCGCGCTCGAAGAATCGCAGTGTCATCGCCCCGCCTTGCGTACCCGTGGTGCCCGGCCGCTTTCCGCCTGCCCACACTACTTGCCCCGTGGCGCCGAGCTGCGACAGCCACTGCGGATCGTATCGCGCCAGCCGCGACGGCAGATAGTCGCGCTCCCATCCGTCGGCCAATCGCGGCGCGCCGTATAGTTGGCGCAGCACAGTCTCCAACCCGCGCACTCCGTCGAGCCGGTCGCGCGGGTCGACACGCTGCCACCGATGGAGAAAGCCGGCGAACACCGCCAGATCAACGGGCTCGATCTGCTTGCGCAATTTTGCGAGTGCGCGCCGCCTCGCGATCTCCACCAGCTTGCGCGTCGCCCACTCCGGCCCGGGGATCCGACGAAAGCGTCCGCGCACGAGCTTCTCCGAGCGCTCCCATTCATTGAGCCGAGCTTCGACCCATGTTGCGGACCATCCATATCGCGCCAGGATTTCGCCGACGGTGACCGGGCCCGCCAGCGCGATGAAGCGTGCGAGAATCTCGCGGCGTGCGACACGCTCCTCGAGCGTGGGCGACAGCAGCGCCTCGGGCACGACGTCGCGCGCGTCGCGCTCGGCCATCTCCACGCCCGATCGCACGCGCGCCAACGCTTCGACACCCATTGCCGCCACGTAGCGGGCGAAATTCTCGGTGAGGATCACCCGCCACTCGGTCTTTCCATTGGCGGAAAACAAAACGCTGATCGCGCGACGCGATGCCAGCAGATCCTCCATCGGATCGCCCCGCTTCCACTCGGTCGGGGGCGACACGCGGGCGCGCAGCTCCGCCTCTGTCAGATCGCCGGCGCGATCGAGCAGCAGCGCGAGCTCGTCGCTGTCGCGCGCTTGCCGGCCCGGCGCCGTCCCTCGACGCTCGGCGAGCAATTCTTCCACCGCTTCAGCGGTCTCATCGTCGGCGCCGTCGTTACCCATCACCTCGTCGAGCAGCGCGCGGTCGAGCGAGAGCATGGCGGCACGCCGTTCGGCGCGCGGCGTATCATCGCCGTAGAGCCAGTCGATGACGAAGCTGAACTGCAGGCTGGCCGCGAAGGGCGACGGCCGCTCCGTCTCGACTACCCGCGTGACGATCTCGCCGCGCGCGAGCTCGTCGAGCACCTGCTTCAGTCCGCCGAGATCGAAGGCATCCTGCAACACCTCGCGGTACGTCTCGACGAGGATGGGGAAGCTCGGGAACTGACGCACCGTTTGCAGGAGGTCCAACGCTTTGAGGCGTTGAAGCCACAGCGGCATGCGGCGACGCGGATTGCCGCGCGGAAGCAGCAGCGCACGCGCCGCATTCATCCGGAAGCGCGCGCCGAAGAGCGAGGTCTGGCCCACTTCCTCGACGACGCGCCGCTCGGCTTCCTGCGGCGACAAGTCGAAGAGCACGCGCAGCGGCGCCGCCCCGCCGAGATCCGGCATGCGGAGCATGATGCCGTCGTCCGTCGTCTGCACCTGCACGTCGACGCCACGCTCTTCCTGGCCGAGGCCGAACGCCTCGCGCACGCGCTGCGCCAGCGCCATTCCCCAGGGCGCGTTGACGCGTCCGCCGAACGCCGAGTGGATGACGACCCGCACGGCGCCGAGCTCGTCGCGAAAGTGCTCGACGACGAGCGTGCGGTCGTCGGGAACGACGCCCGTCGCGGCGCGCTGCTCAGCCATGTATTCGCGCAGCGATCGCGCGCTCGCCTCGTCGGCGCCAAAGCGCTCGGCCAATTCGGCGTCGAACGATTCGTCGTGCGAGCGCTCGGCCACTTCGCGGCGCAACGCGCCGAGGCGGCGTGAGAGCGCGAGCGAGCGCGTCATGTACTCCCCGTGCCAGAAGGGCATTCGCGCCGGCGCGCCGGGCGCGGGGGAGACGATCACGCGATCGTGCTCGATCGCTCCGATGCGCCAGGTGGCAGAGCCGAGCTGGAAGACGTCACCGACGCGCGACTCGTGCACGAACTCCTCGTCGAGCTCACCGAGGCGCGTGCGGTCGGGGAGGTTGACCGTGTAGAGCCCGCGATCGGGAATCGTCCCGCCGGAGATCACCGACATCATCCGCGCCGCGTTCGAGCCGGAGATGCGATCCGACACGCGGTCCCACGACAGCCGGGCCTCGAGCTCAGCCGCGAGGTCGCTCGGATATTTGCCCGACAGCATCGCGAGTACTTCGTCGAACACGCCTCGCGTCAAGCGGTGATAGGGGTAGGCTTGGCGGACGCGGGCGTACATGTCGGCGGAGGTCCAGTCGTCGACCGAGGCCATGGCGACACAAACCTGCGACAGTACATCGAGCGCGTTCTGCGGAACCTGCGTCGGCTCGACATCGCCCTCCTTCATCGCGCCGATGATGGCGATGATCTCGACGAGGTCATCGCGGAAAGTCGGCACGAAGACGCCGCGGCTCACCAGCTCGAGCGAGTGTCCCGCGCGACCGACGCGCTGCAGTCCCGCGCTGACGCGCTTCGGGGACTGCAGCTGCATGACGAGATCGACCGAGCCGATGTCGATGCCGAGCTCGAGCGAGCTCGTGGCGACGATAGCGCGGAGGTCGCCGGCCTTGAGCCGCTGCTCGAGATCGAATCGCCGCTCGCGTGAAAGCGACCCGTGATACGGCTGCGCCAGCGGCTCGCCCGCGAGCACGTTGACCTTTGCGGCGATCTTCTCGGCCTGCGCGCGATTGTTGACGAAGATGAGCGTGGTCCGCGCGCCGCGAATCGCTTGAAGCACGACCTCGTGCACTTTGGGCCACACCGTGCCGCCGACCTCGGCGAGATCCGGCACGGGTGAGCGCACCGCGAGCTCCATCTTCTTGACCAAGCCACAGTCGACGATCGTCACCAGGCGAAAGACCGGGTCGCTCGAGTCCGTCGGCGGCGCGCATCCGCCGAGGAATCGCGCGATTTCTTCCAGCGGCCGCTGGGTCGCCGAGAGACCAATGCGCTGCGGCGACGACGTGCTGAGCACCTCGAGTCGCTCGAGCGTTAGCGCGAGATGCGCGCCTCGTTTCGTCCCAGCGACCGCGTGAATCTCGTCGACGATGACCGCCCGCACCGCGGAGAACATCCCGCGGCCGCGCAGCGAGGTCAGCATGATGTTCAGCGACTCGGGCGTCGTGATCAGAATGTGCGGCGCCTTCCGCAGCATCCGCGCGCGCGCGCTCGGCGGCGTGTCGCCGGTGCGCACGCCGACGCGGATCTCCGGAAACGGAGTTCCCTTCTCCTCGAAGCGCCGTCGCAGCTCGGCGAGCGGCGTCTCGAGATTGCGCTGAATGTCGTTGTTGAGCGCTTTGAGTGGCGAGATGTACAGGATCTGCACCGCGTTCGGCAGCGGCGCGCGCAGCCCGTCGGTAATCAGCGCGTTGAGCTCCCAGAGAAACGCCGAAAGCGTTTTGCCGGTGCCCGTGGGCGCGAGTATCAGCGTGTTGGCGCCGGTCGCGATCACTGGCCACCCGAGACGCTGCGGTGCGGACGGCTCACCCAGGACTTCAGTAAACCAACTTCTGACCACAGGGTGGAACGGCTTCAGAGGCGACAACGCCGTGCGCGAGCGAGCCATGACGAAGTGTAGTAGACGTCAGATGTCAGATGTCTCTCGTGAGACGTCTCCTCACAACAGCCTCGACAGCAGATTGGCTCCGATCTCGAGGAGCTTGCCGGTCCACGCCCTGCGCCGAAACTCCTCCAACTTCATTTCCTTTGAATACTTCAAGTCCTCGAGGAAAATGGAGTCCATTTTCGCGCCGGTTATCAGATCCCAGCTATTCAGATTGGACTCATCATTGAACGCCAACGAGCGGTTGTCGAAGTTCATCGTCCCGACGCTCGACCATAGCCCGTCGGCCACGAGCGATTTGGCGTGCATCATCACCGGTTGGTACTCGTAGATCTTGACGCCCGCCGCGAGCAATTCTTCATAGCGATGGCGGCCGGCGTACCAGGTCGTCTTCACATCGGTGGTGGGACCGGCAGTGAGGATGCGTACGTCGACGCCGCGGGCGGCGGCCTTTTTCATCAATTCCCGGAAGTCATCGTCGGGCACGAAGTACGAGTTCGTGATGTAGAGCGTCTTGCGCGCGCTGGCGATCGAGAGCGCGAAGAAGCGCTCGGCTGGTGTACTGCCGATCGTCGGCGCGGTGTGCATGACACCGGCGAGGCGCTCCGAGTTCTCCTCGAACTTTTCCAGCGGGAAAAAGAGCTCGCCGGTGAGCAGCTCCCCCGTGGCCTCGGCCCACCCCTCCGCGAACGTGGCTTGGAGCTGCAGCACCGCCGGCCCAGTGAGGCGCACATTTGAATCGCGCCATTGATCCTTGTGGCGTCCGTCGCCGAACCATTTGTCGTCGAGGCCGAATCCCCCGGTGTAGCCGATGTGGCCGTCGGCGACGACGACGCGGATATGTGATCGGCTCTGCGCTTTGTGCAGCTCGTACCATTTCACAGGCCGAAAGCCTGCAAGCTCGATCCCGCCTGTCTTGAGACTGTCCAGATACTCGCTCGACAACGGCCCGGCGCCGAAGGCGTCATAGAGAAAGAGCACGCGCACGCCAGCCCGAGCGCGCTCGAGCAGGATGTCCTTCATCTGGGTCGCCATGCGGCCGGGACTGCAGTAGTACATCTGAATCGTGAGCGTCCGCTTCGCGGCGCGGAGATCGGCCCACAGCTTCGGGTACGTCTCGTCGCCGTTGATCATGATATCGACCGTGTTCCCCGCGACGAGCGGCGTTCCCGTCAGCAGCGACATGCTCTGCCGAAATTCAGGGTCGGCAATCGCCGGCACCTTGCCGCGCCCTCCCATGCCGACCACGCGCTCGACGGGCGTGCCCCGCAGGGAATACAAAAGACCGATCATCGCGAACAGCAGCACGACGATCGCCAGCAGACCGAGCGATATGTACTTGAGGATTTTTCGGACGCGATGCCGTCGCGGCTCGCGACCAGCGTTGTTGCGGTTCATTTCGAATGGCCAAGTGAATGAAAGGCTGCGTGCGCGGGCCAGAATGCAAGAAGCAGGCGTCGGCCGGGCGCCGGCCCCCCCGGAACCAAAATACGCCGTCCACCCTTGTTGCCTGTCATCTTCTCGCTGCACCAGGCAGCTTTCTGTTTACCGCTCGAGTCCCGAACCCTCCATACGCCTCGCCGATGCGCGATTTCGAGAACAAGTCGATCCTGATCACCGGTGTCGGCCGCGAAGGGCAGCTAGGCGAAGCGGTCGCCGCAGCGTTCGCGGCGCGCGGTGCCCGCATCATCGCCCTCGACCGCACCCTCGCCAACGTCGAGCAGCGCGCCGAAGCGCTGCGCGCGACCGGGGCTGACGCTCGCGCCTTTGCCGCCGATCTCACCGATGAATCTCAGATCGCCGCCGCCGCGCACGACATCGCCGCCGTCACAGGGTCGCGTCTCGACGCGCTCATCACGCTCGCGGGCGGCTTCGCGGCCAGCGGCCCGGTGCGCGACAGCGCGCCCGATGTGTGGACGCAACAGTGGCAGCGCAACGCGGTGACCGCTTATCTCTCCACCCGCGCATTCCTCCCGATGCTGCGCGCGGCCAAGGGTTCAATCGTCTACGTTGCCTCGGCCGCGGTGCTGCCGGGAGCCAGCGTGGCCAACGTGTCGGCGTACGCCGCGGCGAAGGGTGCGGTGGTCACCCTGATGCGCGCGGTCGCCGTTGAGGAGCGCGGAACGGTGCGGGCCAATGCCGTCGCACCCATTTCCATCCGAACGGCAGCGAACCTCGACACCATGGGCGTCGAGGCTCGCTATGTCAGCCGCGAAGCCGTCGCGGATGCGATCGTGTTCCTGTGCAGCGACGAAGCGCGCGGCGTCACCGGCTCGGTGCTCGCGCTGGAGTGACTGACCGCTACACCGCTTCCGACAAGCTCGTGAAGTTGAAGTCCCGCACCTTCACGGCCGGCATCGCCACATCGCCACCGGCCTCGGTACCCGCCAGCCGAACGGGCTCGGCGACCGCCTCGAGATTGTTGAGCATGAACAGCGGCGACTCGTTGAAGCGGAAGTTGCGAATCGCCTTGGTGATCTTGCCGTTCTCGATCAGGAAGGTCCCATCGCGCGTCAGCCCGGTGAACAGAATCGTTCGCGGATCCACCGCGCGCAAATACCAGAGCCGGGTCACGAGCACGCCCCGCGGTGTCGATGCGATCATCGCTTCGACCGACGTCGCGCCCGCGCCGACCATCTTGATCGTGCTCGCTAAGCCGGTTGGCGCCTTCTTCTGCTTCGCAGCCCAATAGCGCGTATACGACAGCTGCTTGAGCACGCCGTTCTCGAACCACACCTGCCGGCCGAGCGGCAGGCCGTCGCCGCTGTACGGCTGGCCCAGGAGCTGCGGGTCGCGCGGATCGGAAAAGATGGTCAGCCGCTCGTCGATCACCTTCTCGCCGACCTTGTTGCCGCCGCCCGGCTTCACGAAGGGACTGCGTCCTTCGTCTGCCGAGCGCGCATCGATGTAGCCGAGGAGAAGCTGCACCAGATCGCCGACCGCCTGCGGCTCGAGGATCACGGTGTAGCGGCCCGGCTCGATCGCCGATGAATTGCGCGACGTCTTTGCCTTCTCGATCGCCCGCCCACTGATGGCGCGCACATCGAGCTTCGACCAGTCCTGGTTGTCCGCGCCGGCCCAGCCCGAGCCCGTCCCATCGTTGGTGCGGACCGTGAGCGTGTAGTTCGCCGACGTGTTCCGATGGTACGCGAACAATCCGCCCTTGTTGCCGAGCGCGCTCGACGTCGCGCCGGTGACGATGTAGCCGGCGGCATTGATGTCGGCCGCCGTGCGCGCGGGCTCGAGCGCGGTGAGCGCGGCTTGCGCGCGATCTGCTGCCGTGAGATGCGCCGTACTCTCGAAGAACGCCGGCACCGTGTCGTACTTCTGCGGGCCGAGCTCGGGCAGGTTCTCCGGATCGTCCGGCGCCAGCTTCGCCAGCGCTTCGGACTGCGTCACCAGCCGCGCGATCGACGCATCGCTCACGTCGTTCGATGTCACGACGGCGTGCTTCGCGCCGAACGTGCTTTGAATCGCCAGCGCAGCATCGGTGATGCCG
>JALZAE010000613.1 GCA_030948535.1 Gemmatimonadota bacterium
CCCCACAATGAGCCCAACGATCGAGCCCGGCAGCATGATCTCGAAGTAGTACTTGTGTTGCATGTTCGCGATGAAGAAGGCGAACAGTCCGCCGATGAAGACGCCGAACAGGAGCACCATCGCCAACGAGTGCACCTTGCGCGCGAAGTATCCGATGAGCACGCCGGCGACGAGTCCCTTGACGCACGACCCGATAACGATGCCCACGATCGCCGGCCGCGTCTCGGGCGCCGAGATGAGGGCCGTGAGTCCGTCGAAAACGCCGAGGATGCCGCCGAGCATCATGAGGATAGAGCCTTCGCCGGTGAGAGGCGCGAACGGGGGCCGGGGGCCGGGGGCCGGGGTGCGGTTGAGCACGAATATTCGCGTTGACCGCATCCTGTACCCCGTCCCCCGCACCCGCCGCACGCGTCAACCCCCAATCCAACACCAACACCTCCCCAAACGCCCCCACCATGATGTTCTCTGGCTTGAGAGCGCGATGCACGACGTCGTGCGCGTGGGCGAAGGCGACGGCTTCACACACGCGTCCGAAGATGCGGAGGAGCTCGGCGCGGGTCGTCGACGAGTCGTTCGCGACTTCGTCCAGGCGCGGGCCGCGGACGAGCTTCATCGCGTAGTAGAGCCGGCCGTCCGCCAGCTCGCCGATGTCGTGCACCGGCACGAGGCCGGGGTGCTCGAGCGTCGCCAGCGTGCGCGCTTCCCGGCGAAGTCGCTCGATCGAGTCGGGCATCGCCTCCGGCGCGGTCACCACCTTGAGTGCGACCGCGCGGCCGAGGTCGGCGTCGAGGGCCTCATACACGGTGCCCATTCTCCCGCGCGCGAGCTCGCGCACGATCGTGTACTTCGTGCGGGCCACGTCGGGCGTGTCGGCGACCGCGCGCAGGTGCTCGAGCGTGGCGTCGTCGAGAAAGCTCATGAGACTTCGAAGCCGAGTAGCTCGCGCGCCTCTTCACGAAACTCGGCGTCGCTGCCGCAGAGGGAACGCAATCGATGCAGAAGCAGCGTGCGAAATTGGCGGCGCGCGAAGGGGAGATGGTTGGTCACCTGTGTCGCCGACACGCCCATCTTCGCGCCGAGCTCGGCGTACGTCTCGCGGTCGGCGCCGAGATCGTAGCGCGCGAAGAGCGCGAAGTGCGTCTCCTTTCCACGCGTTGCGCAGTGCGCGCGCAGATCCTCCACGGCAAGGGAGAAGAGGCTGCGCAGCCATTCACGACGGAAGAAGTCATCGAGATCGCGCTCGTCGGGCACATCGACACCCGAGAGCTCGCCCTCAGCGCGGACGAAGTCGAGGGCGAGATGCACCGCGCCGCCGCCCCGCTTCTGCCGGCTATTCGCCTTGACCGAATTTTTCGTCGATGAGTCGACGCAGGCGCGGAGATACGTGCGGAATCGCGCGACAGATGGATCGAAGCGCGCGAACAGCTCGCGCGATATCGCCTGCGCAAAGAAATCCTGCGTCAGATCCTCCGCGTCCTCCCGCTCCATGCGCCAGCGAAGCCGCAGATACTTGTACACCGGCCTCCAATACGCCACCGCGATCGACTCCACCGCCCGCTCGCGGACCGTAGCGTCGTCGCTTGCCGCCGCGGCGATGACGGAGTCGCGGGTGGGGGGAAGGGGGAGAGCATGGAGGGAATATGGAGAGGTGTTAGGTGTTGAGGTGTTAGGTGTCGAGGGGGCATTGAAAGGTTCGTGTGAGAAAAGCTTGACCGTCGCCCTCAACACCTAACACCTCAACACCCAACACCTCGCCGATTGCCCTCCACCCGCGAACGCGCGATAGTTGCCGAAGGTCTGACACCCTCACAACGAGCACGCCATGCCCGCGAATCGTCGCGACTTCATCCGCTTATCTGCCGCCGCCGGTGGCGCCATCGCGCTCGGCTTGGGCGAGCGATCATCTGCTGTCGCCGGCGTTCTGCCGAACGAGCTCTCGCCGGCGCCACGCCCAAATGGAGCGCCGAAGCCGATGAAGCTGCTCATCCTCGGCGGCACGGGATTCATCGGACCGTGGCAAGTGCGCTACGCCGTCGAGCGTGGTCATAAGGTGACGGTGTTCAATCGTGGCAAGCATCAAGCGGACTTGCCCGATTCCGTCGAGCATCTCTCGGGCGACCGCGCGATCGATGACTACGCGTCGCTCAAGGGACGGAAGTGGGACACGGTGATCGACAACTCGGCGACCGATCCGAAGTGGGTGCACGGCGCGGGGGTCGCGCTCAAGGGCAACGTCGGTCATTACCTGTTCGTGTCGACGCGCTCGGTGTACAGCGACACCAGCCGCATCCCGATGACCGCCGATGCGCCGGTGTTCACGCCGGAGACAACCAAGAATTATGATTCGACGAAACCGCTGCCGTACGGTCTAGCGAAAGCACTCGCGGAGAAGGAAGCGCACGCAGCGTTCGGCGAGCACACGACTATCGTGCGGCCGTCCCTCATCGTCGGACCGACCGACGACACCGATCGCTTCACCTACTGGCCGCTCCGCATGGAGCGCGGTGGTGAAGTGCTGGCGCCGGGCGATCCGAGCGATCCGGTCCAGATCATCGACGTGCGCGACGTCAGCGAGTGGATCGTTCGTCTGTGCGAGCAGCGCGATGCCGGCGTCTTCAATGCGCTTGGCCCCAAGATGTCACGGCGCTTCGACGAGCTGCTCTATGGGATCCACGCGGTGACGACGTCCGATTTCTCGCTCACCTGGGTGGCGGCGCCGTTTCTCAAGGCGGAAGGCGTTCGCGAGTACTCCGACATGCCCGTGTGGCGCGATCCGCACAACGGCGCCGAGGGCTTCGCGCGATTCGATGTCACGCCGGAGCTGGCGCGCGGTCTGACCTATCGACCGCTGGCCGTGACGGCGAAGGACACCCTCGATTGGTGGAAGACGCTCCCCGAGGAGCGTCGCGCCAAGCCGAAGACGGGATTGACGCCGGAGCGCGAGAAGGAAGTGCTGGCCAAGTGGCACGCCTCCCAGAAAGCGCAGTAGCTGCCTCTCAGAACTGAAACCACAGATTTCTGCGGTTTCGTTTTCTCCACCGCGCTTACCCAACAAGTAGAGAAGCCTCAATGCGATTTGCCAGAGCGATATTGGTGGGCGGGTTGATTGCGACAGCCCGTGTCGCCCTCTCGCAGAGCGGCGCCGACGCGCAGCTCATCGCCCGCGCCCAAGCCATTCAGCAGCGCGTCATCACCATCGACACCCACGATGACATCCCGGGCAACTTTGCCACGCCCGAGGTCGACCCGCTGAACTTCGCGCGACAGGTGAATCTCGAAAAGATGAAGGCGGGCGGGCTCGACATGGCGTTCTTTGCCGTCTTTGTCGGACAGACGCCGCGCACGCCGGAGAACTACGAGAAGGCAAAGGCCGATGCGATGCAGAAGTTCGCCGCCATCCATCGCATGGCCGAGCAGATGTATCCCGACCGCATCTCGATCGCGTATTCGCCCGAGGATGTCGAGCGCATTCACAAGAGCGGAAAGCTCGTGGCGGGCATCGGCATCGAGAACGGCTACGTCATCGGCACCGACCTGTCGCTGATCAAGAAGTACTACGACCTCGGCGCGCGCTACATGACGCTCGCGCACACGGCAAACAACGACATCTGCGATTCGTCGACCGATCCGAAGGGGCCGGAGCACAACGGCATGAGCAAGTTCGGCGCGTCGGTGGTGGAGGAGATGAATCGGGTCGGGATGATGGTCGACATCTCGCACGTGTCGAAGGCGTGCATGATGCAGGCGACGGCGAAGTCGAGGGCGCCGGTGATCGCGTCGCACTCGAGCACGATCGCCCTGGCCAACGTGCCGCGCAACATGGACGACGAGCAGCTACTCGCGCTCAAGAAGAACGGCGGCGTGATGCAGACCGTCGCCTTCTCCGGCTACGTCCGCGCGGTGCCGGCGGAAAAGACCGCCGCCCTCGACTCACTGCGCCGCGTCTTCGGCATGACCGGACGCGGAGGCGGCGGACAGCGCCCCCCTCCCCTCCCCGACTCGGTGCGCGCCGCCTACCAGAAAGCCGCCGCCGCGCTCGACGAGAAGTGGCCGCCACCCACGGTGAAAGATTTCGTCGACCACATCGATCACGCTGTGAAGTTGATCGGCGTCGAGCACGTCGGCATCAGCTCCGACTTCGACGGCGGCGGCGGCGTGCGTGGCTGGAACGATGCCAGCGAAACCTTGAACGTCACCATCGAGCTGGTGCGCCGCGGCTACAGCGAGGAAGACATCAGGAAGATGTGGGGCGGGAACCTGCTGCGCGTTTGGGCGCGGAACGCCAAGGTGGCGCGGGAACTGAAACTGAAGACGTGAGAGCGGGTGTGGGGTGCATGGTGTGGGGTGAGGTTAGCTCGAAGATCTCGCGAGGATCTCTCGGCCTTAACCACACCCTACACCCCACACCCCCCACCCGCTGTCGATTTACGCCGATGCCATTCGACTAGGGGGTAACTCGAACCCGAGAGGTTTTCAGTGAAGTACGTCCTCCTGATCTACGGAAACGAAGGCGCGGCGCAGGCGGCGTCACCCGCCGATTCGCAGGCGATGCACAAGGAATACGGCGCGTTCACCGAGAGCATCGCCAAGAGCGGGCACTACAAGGGCGGCGAGGCACTGCATCCGACGTCCATGGCGACGACGGTGCGCGTACGCAACGGCAAGACGCAGACGACGGATGGTCCCTTCGCCGAGACGCGCGAGCAGCTCGGCGGCTTCTATCTCGTCGAGGCCAAGGATCTGGACGAGGCGACCGGCATCGCCGCGCGGATTCCCGGCGCCAAGTCCGGCGCGATCGAAGTGCGGCCGGTCATGGTCATCCAGATGTGAGATGAACGATCGCGGCGTCCGGCCATCGCGCCGGCGCCGCGCCATCGTCTCGCGCATCTCGGTGCCGACTCCATGACGCAAGATGCCGCCGGCGCCGCCGAGCGCGCGTTCCGCGAAGATTCCCAGCGCGTGTTGGCCACCCTCATTCGTCTCGTCGGCGATTTCGATCTCGCGGAAGAGGCGCTACAGGACGCCTTCGCCATCGCGCTCGAGCAGTGGCCCGTCTCCGGCGTGCCGGCCAATCCCCGCGCGTGGCTCGTGAGCACGGGGCGCTTCAAGGCGGTCGATCAGCTGCGCCGGCGCAAGCTGCTCGCGTCGAAGGAGAGCGAGATCGCGGACTTCATGCGGCTCTCGCTCATCGAGCAGCGCATGGCGCCGTCCGACGCAGCCGCCGAGAACGAAAGCGGCGTCGAAGACGACTATCTCCGCCTCATCTTCACCTGCTGCCATCCCGCGCTGGCGCCCGAGGCGCAGATCGCGCTCTCGCTGCGCACCGTGTGCGGTCTTACGACCGAGGAGATCGCGCGCGCCTTCGTCGTGCCGCTGGCGACGATGGCGCAGCGGCTGGTCCGCGCCAAGTCCAAGATCCGCGATGCCGGCATCCCCTACGAAGTGCCTAACGAGTCCGAGCTCGGCGCGCGGCTCGACGCGGTGCTCGACGTCGTCTACCTCGTGTTCACCGAAGGCTATGCGGCGACCGCCGGCGACGATCTCGTCCGCCGCGACCTGTGCGACGAGGCGATCCGATTCGGACGACTGCTCGTCGAGCTGATGCCGGAGCGCCAGGAAGCAAATGCGCTGCTCGCCTTGATGCTGCTCCACGACTCGCGTCGGGCGACGCGCATCTCTCCAACAGGCGACATCATCCTGCTCGCCGATCAAGATCGCGGACAGTGGGATCAGACCAAGATTCGCGAGGGGACTGGGCGCGTGCGTGATGCGCTCTCATCGGGACCGGCCAGCCGGTACGCGGTCCAGGCGGCGATCGCGGCGCTGCACGCCGAGGCCGCGTCGCCTGATGCGACGGACTGGCGCCAGATCGCCGCCCTCTATGGTTTTCTGCTGCGCGATCACGCTACGCCCGTCGTCGAGCTCAATCACGCCGTGGCGATCGCGATGGTCGACGGTCCCGAGCGCGGATTGCTGCTGATCGACTCCATCGCCGCCCGTGGCGCGCTCGGCGAGTATCATCTGCTCCACTCGGCACGGGCGGACCTCCTGCGCCGGCTCGGCCGGCACGCCGAATCGCGCGACGCCTATCGCGCCGCGCTCGCGCTCTGCCGGCTCGAGCCCGAGCGACGGTTCATCATCAAGCGGCTCGACGGGCTCGCGGCGCTGGACGAGGGTGCGCCCGGACGGTAGCGTCTCTACGTCTCGTGCCGCCATCGACCGGAGCGCACCCTGAACGCAGCCGTGTGGTTCTACCTTCGCGATGGCGCCGAGATCGGGCCCATCCCCCTCGATGAGCTGCTCGCCCTGATCGACGGCGGATCGCTGACCGCGGAGAGCTGGGTGTGGCATCAGGGGATGGAGAAGTGGCTTCCGGTCGCCGGGGTGCGCGAGCTGTCCGGTCGCGCGGCGGAGATCGCCGGCTGGCACCCGCAGCCGGACTATCCGCTCGAGGCGCTCACCGGCGACGACGCGACCGGCGAGATGCCCGTGGTGGCTCCGCCCGCGCCCCAGGTCAGTGCACGCCCGCAGTCGGCGCTGTCGGTAGTGCGCGAGATCGGGTCGCGCGACGTCGCACCGCGCAACCCGTATCTGCGCCGAATTCTGTACGTGGTGCTGTTCGTCGTCGTCACCGATCTGATTTGGCTGCTCATCACCTTTGGCGCGGCGCCGCAGACCGAGGAAGAGGAGGCCGGGAAGCTTCGCGCGAGCGACAAGCTTGTCGTGCCCAAGAAAGCACTGACCAGCAAGCTCGAGAGCCTTGCGGGCGCCGAGCAGGGTTACTACTTGTTGCGCCGCGAATTCGCTGATTCGCTTCCCGCGCTCGGCGAGCGCGCGGACTCGACCATCGGTCTGCACGTAGATTCCACGGGCACGCTCCACGCGCGCGCTTGGACCGACGACCGTCGCGCCTGGTGCGCGGTCAAGATCGCACCGCTGGCCACGGCCGACTCGGTGTTCCCGACGCCGCGCGTCGCGTGCACGACTGGATACGTACCGGAAGAATGGTGATCTCCTGAACCCCACGACTCAGATGAAAATTGCCTGTGTACTTTTGGTCGCCGCCGCCGCCGCCGCCGCGCACACCGCTCGAGCGCAGGACGATGTCTATCTCAAGCGCGCGCGTGCCGTGCTCGCGTCGACTCCGCTCGTCGACGGCCACAACGACCTGCCGTGGCGCATCCGCGAGGACAAGCCGCATCCGATGGATGTCGAGGCGTACGATCTTCGCACGCACGTCGCGGGAATGACCGACTTCGCGCGGCTCAAGCAGGGGATGCTCGGCGCGCAGTTCTGGTCGGTCTACATTCCGGGCGAGATCAAGGACTCCGGATTCGCGCGCGTGCAGCTCGAGCAGATCGACATCGCGCGTCGCGTCATCGCGAAGTATCCGGACAGGCTCGCCTGGGCGTTAACGGCAGACGAGGTGCGCCGCGTATTCAAGACGGGGAAGATCGGCTCGCTGCTCGGCCTCGAGGGCGGGCACGCGATCGAGAACTCGTTGGGCGCCTTGCGGGAGTACTACGACATGGGCGCCCGCTACATGACGCTCACCCACAACGTGACGCTCGACTGGGCCGACGCCGCGCTCGATTCGGCGAAGCACGGCGGACTGACGCCATTCGGCAAAGAGGTGGTGCGCGAGATGAATCGCGTCGGGATGCTGCTCGATCTGAGCCACGTCTCGCCCGGTACCATGAGCAACGCGCTCGATGTCACCGAGGCGCCGGTGATCTTCTCACACTCCGGCGCGCGCGCGCTGGTCGATCACCCGCGCAACGTCCCCGATTCGATCCTCAAGCGCGTGCCGAAGAACGGCGGCGTGGTGATGGTTCCCTTCGTGACGTCGTTCGTGTCGAAGGACGTCTACGCCTGGGACCTGGAGTCCGCGCGCCGGATCGCCGAACTTCGCCGGCGCAATCCAACCGACACCGCCGCCGCGCGTCGTGACTACGACGCCTGGCATCAAGCGCATCCGACGCCCACCGCGAATCTCACGCAAGTGGCCGACGTGATCGACTACGTGCGCAAGGTCGCCGGCGTCGACCACGTCGGCATCGGCAGCGACTTCGACGGCATCACCGACGTCGTCGTCGGCCTCGAGGACGTGTCGAAGTTCCCCTTCCTCTTCGCCGAGCTCGCGCGCCGCGGCTGGACCGACGCCGACCTGCGTAAGCTCGCGGGCGAGAACGTCCTCCGCGTCCTCAAGCGCGCGGAACAGGTTTCAGCGCGACTGAAGAAAGAACGACCGGCATCGATTCGCACGATCAAGGAGCTCGACGGCGCCTTGCCGCAGCGGCCGTGACCTGAACGTCCGCACGCGTCTTGCGAACAGCAGTCGGTATTACCTCCGGGAGGATGCTCCAATGGTCATGATCGTCTTCGGCTGGATACTCGGTGTCACCGTGTTCTGCTACGGATGGCTCCTCGCGATCACCGACAAGCGCCGCGCCACCATGTACGCCCTTCTCGCCATCGTCGGCGTGATCATCTGCGCCGCATCCGTATACATAGGCGCGGGACAGAACCACGTCGTGTACCCGGGCACCGTCTGAGCCTGCGAGCCGGAGATGTGAACAACAAAAGCAGCCGCAGATTTGCGCGGATGGACGCAGATACATCTACTGCAAAGGCAAGGCGCCGCGGATCTATGCAGATGAACGCGGATAGAGCGGCCGGCTCGGTTGCCTCTTGGTGCTTTTGTACAACAACAAAACAGAGCAGAAACCGCCTCGGTACTCTCGTCGCACGCGGACAGATCCGCGTTCATCCGCGAAATCCGCGGCGTCTTTATTCTTGTATTTGATGTATCTGCGTCCACCTGTGTAAATCTGCGGCTACCTGCCCTTCAAACAGCAGTCGCCAACCATCTGCGGCCTCGAACAAGATGCCGAACAAATCCGCGGCTCCCCCGATGTCCGACACTGCGATCGCCACCAAGACCGGCAAGACCTGGCCTCAGTGGTTTTCCGCGATCGACAAGGCAAAGGGGACGACGCTCACGCATCAAGAGATCGTGGCTCTGCTCCGTGATCGGCATGGGGTCGGGTCGTGGTGGCAGCAGATGATCACGGTGGGGTACGAGCGCGCCCGTGGGATGCGGGTGAAGCATCAGACCGCGAGCGGATTTCAGATGAGCAGCACCAAGACGATCGCTGCTCCCGCGGCCGAGCTGTTCGCCGCTTGGACCGACATCACCCGGCGTCGCAAGTGGCTCGGCGCCCTAAAGCTGGATGTGCGCACCGCGCATCCGCCAAGAAAAATGCGCATCGGCTGGAAGGATGGCAGTATCGTCGAAGCGCACTTTCTTCCAAAGCCTGGCGGCAAGACGCAAGTCACCGTCAGTCACACGAAGCTCGCCGACGCCGAGTCGGTGACGCGCATGAAGGAGTTCTGGAAAGCACGCCTAGCGCGCCTTAAGCAGGCAGTTGACGCCTGACGCCCGACGCCCGACGCCCGCCCTACTGCGGTAGCGCGCTGACAAATCGATCGAGCGTCGCCCGCTCGTCGATCGTCAAGCTCTTGATTCCCTGCTGATCGACTTTCTGCAGCAGCCGCACCACCTCGGCGCGGTTGATCGGATGGAGGTCGTCGAGCCGGATGTCGCGCCAGCGGCGGATCGTCTCGCCATCACCGAAGAGGCTCGGCTTCACCACCGAGCTCGGCGCCACTTTTTTCTTCCAGGCGCGCGCGGGCGAGCGGATCTCCATCCACTTGAGATACAAGAAGCCCGTCGCGAATCCGCCGAGGTGGGCGAAGTGCGCCGTGTTGCCGCCGCCGAAGCCGCGCGTGCCGGCAAGATCCCACAACACGTAGATCGTGACCAAGAGCCACGCTTCGACGGGGATGATGCCGTAGATGTAGATGCGCTCGCGCGGCCAATACTTCGCGTACGCCATCATGATGCCCATCAGCGCGCCCGACGCGCCGATGATCGCCACGTATGGCGTGAGAAAGGAGAGCACCCCTCCCCCGATGCCGGCGATGAGATAGAGCAGGATGAAGTTCTTGCTTCCCAGCCGCTCCTCGACGCGCGTGCCGAAGAAATACAGCACGATCATGTTGAAGAGAATGTGCGTGAAGCCGGTGGGGTCGTGCAAAAACATGTAGGTGACGATGGTCCACGGATGGCTCGGCAGCAGGACCGGAATCAGCTCGAGCTGTTGCGTAAGCCCGGGAACGAACATCTGCAGTGCGAACACGGCGATGTTCGCGATGAGGAGCCGCTGCACCCAAGGTGTCATGACAGGACGGTAACCGGCGGCGGTTCGAGGGGCCAGATGTGGCATGACAGGCTCTGACGAGAATCGCCCGCCTCGTTGTCATCGGCAAATACGGGGCGCATGTTCCCTCCTCCGTTACTTCCAGGAATGTCAATGAGCGAATACGAGCGGTCGGAGATGTCGCGGCGCGCGTTTGGCGCGACGATGATCGGTGGCGCAATGGTAGCGGCGCAGAAGCGCATGCCGGCGATCGGATTGTCCCCCGAGCCCGAGGTGCGGCACGCCGGCGCGCCGTTCGAGCTCGATGAGGCCATCATCGCGCAGCTGCAGGCCGGGATGCAATCGGGGAAATACTCCGCGCGCGCGCTGTGCGAGCTGTACATGGCCCGCATCGACGAGCTCGACCGCAAAGGTCCGACGCTCGCCGCGATGATCGAGCTCAATCCGGACGCGCTCGCCATCGCGGCCGCGCTCGATGCCGAGCGCGCGAGTAAAGGGGCGCGCGGTCCCATGCACGGAATACCGGTGCTGATCAAGGACAACATCGCCACCGCGGACCGCATGCAGACGACCGCGGGCTCGCTGGCGCTCGTCGGGTCGAAGCCGCCACGCGATGCGTTCATCGTCGAGCGGTTGCGCGCGGCAGGCGCGGTCATCCTCGGCAAGACAAACCTGAGCGAGTGGGCCAACTTTCGATCGACGCACTCGTCGAGCGGATGGAGCGGACGCGGCGGTCAGGCGAAGAATCCGTACGCGCTCAACCGCACGCCGTCGGGCTCGAGCTCCGGCACCGGCGGCGCCATCGCGTCCAATTTTGGCACCGTCGGTATCGGATCGGAGACCGATGGGTCGATCACATCGCCGTCGTCGTGCAACGGGCTCGTCGGCATCAAGCCGACACTCGGCCTCGTCAGCCGATCCGGCATCGTGCCCATCGCGCACAGCCAGGACACCGCCGGCCCGATGTGCCGTACCGTCACCGACGCGGCAATTCTGCTCTCGGCCATCTCGGGCGTCGACAGCCGCGACGCCGCTACGGCGCCGAGCCGCGGCAAGGTGCCGAAGGACTACACCGCATCGCTCGACGTGAACGGCCTCAAGGGCGCACGGATCGGACTGCCACGCGAAAAGTTTTTCGGCTATTCGACGCTCGCCGACAGGCTGGCCGAAGATGCCATCCGCGTGCTCAAGGATCACGGCGCGATCATCGTCGATCCGGCGAACATCGCGACAGCCGGCAAGTTCGATGATTCGGAGTACGAAGTGCTGCTGTACGAGTACAAGGCCGATCTCAACGCATACCTCGCCGGTCTTACCAGCTCGCCCGTGCGCACGC
>JALZAE010000621.1 GCA_030948535.1 Gemmatimonadota bacterium
AGCCAGCGACGATATACGTCGAGCACCCGGCCAGTGAAGGGATAGGGCTTGGGCTTGTTCCCCTTTTTCCGCACCAGGGGCATTACTTCGCCGCGTGACATTCGAAAATCCGAGAGGCGAAGTCCGGAGACTTCGGAGACGCGAAGCGCCAGTGCATCCATGATGGTGAAGATGGCGGAGTCGAGTATGAACAACGGCGCGTGCCGATCGTCCGCTGCGGGAATCCTCGACTCGACGTATGCCAATAGTCGGTCGAGCAGCGCGCGCTCGACAATGACCGGAGCTTTCCGATCCTTGCGTCGGAGCTCGACCGAGTCGAGCGGATTGCGGCCGATCAGCTCGGTGCGGTGCGCCCATTTGTAGAATTGGCTGAGCGCGGAGCGCCGGCGGTGCGCGCTCGAGACTGACCAGGGGCGCTCGTCAATTGGATCTTGCGGATCGCGCGTGTTCGCGGTGAACCAGGCGGCGATGTCCTCTGAGGTGGCGTTCGTCACTAAAACTTTGCTCTCGGCAAGAAATGCTGCGAACGCCTCGAGGTCCTGTCCGTATTCAATGATGCTTCGCCGGCCGAGTTTCGTCGCGCGGAAAGCGAGGAATCGATCGATCAGGCGCGCGTCCACAGGCTGAACCGATGTTGATGTTCGCCCGCGCTTTCCGACCATCTTCATAGCTCCTGCGGATTTTGAGTAACCTAATCCTAATTTGGTTACTCAGCGCGCGATAGAAGCGCCGATCGGGAGAACAGACCCGTTGGTTGACATAACTGGCACGCAGACTACTGCCATTGAGAACCTGCGGGCTCATGTGGAGACCGCGTGCTCCGCGATCCAAATGGCAAGCGCACCCTCGTCTGTGGTGCCGGCGGCAACACCAAGCATCATCGAAACGACCTCGGACTCCAATGCGACGATCCGGCAGCCGTTGAGCCCCAGGAATACATACATGGCTTGGAAAGCGACGCGCTTATTTCCGTCGACGAAGGGATGATTCTTCGCGAGAGCGATTCCATAGCTTGCAGCGAGGCCGCTGAGATCGGTTCGCTTCTCGTACCCCCACCGCGTGCGTGGCCGCGCCAGCGCGGAGTCAAGGAGGCCTTCGTCGCGCACGCCGGCAGCGCCACCATGGGTGCGCACTTGGTCGGCATGGATGACCTCGAGCATTTGGCGATTGAGCCATCGGGGCTCCTTGCGCGTGCGAGGCTTCGCAACACCCGATGAACGGATTGGCCGGCGGGGTTTCTTGTTGGCCACTTAGCGGGCTACCCGTGGGAATGCGCGCGTGAGCGCTCGGACTAACGAGCGAGCTCCCGCATCGCATTCCGATAGGTCCGCGCACCATCCTCGTACACGGTCATTGCCTCAGCGAAGTCCGGGTCGTACGGCGTCAGAAGTACGCCGTTCTCAACTTCGATGACATAGACCCTGTCACCGCCGGCGAGACGAAGGCGTTCCAGCATCGCCTTCGGCAGCACCACTCCGGCCGAGTTGCCCACCGATCGGATCACCGTTTTCTTAACCATTTCGCCCTCCTTTTCGCACTGCTGCGCCATCCCGCAAATGCAACATTCGCGTACAGCGTATACGACCGCGAGGTTATAACAAAAGTAACAACTCGCCCCTATGCTCGCAAAATGGCCGTTAATGGTTCTGGTTTGAAGATTTACGCCAACGAGCATGAGACACCCGGGAGACTCCAGGATCTACACCGGCTCGGCGCTCTTGTGGTTTGGATCGACACGGAGAGCGATCTCCGTGCTCACAAGCGCGGACGTAGCTGATTCCAATTCGCTCCCAGGCTGGGCTCCCTAAACCAAGTTCCCGTCCATATTGGCGCGAGTCGAGATACCAAGTACGACTCCTCGAGCGGGCCAAAGTGACGACTGTCAAAACTGCGCGACGTACTCGGAGACCAGAGCCACACTTCTCCCGATCGCAGGATGTAGCGACCAAAGGGTACGTGCGGTACCGCGCGGCCACGAGAATCGCGAAGAACAGGACTCGTATCCAGAACGGGAAAGCCGTTCCACCGCAATCCGGATTCCGTCGACTCGATGGTGTCGCCTGCGACGCCAAGCACCACCTTGGCGAGCGGCTGCAGCTCTGCGGGACACCCAAGACCTCTCGGGATATATCCGCGCTCGTGCGCCCACGCCGCCATGGGACCGGGAAGACACCAGATTCCGACGCTGCCGCGTACAGGTGCGCCACCAACTTCTCTATAGATGCCGCGGGGGAGACTACCAGTATGCTGAACTCGTAGTCCAGACATGAGCGCCATGTAGACAGCAATCGCCAGCAATCCGAACGCGCGCGCGAGTCGAGCCAGAGGGGCCCCGCTACCCGCTTGCCCGGACATCATGACGTAATCGCTGCACGCAACGTCGCCGCGTCGGGTCCAGCCGCCGGCACGTACATCGGATTCTCCGCGCTTAATCCAGCAAATTCAGCATCGCGCAGGTAGTCCAACTTCTGTGCGCGCACGGGCGATTCCCCCCGGACGAAGAGCAGTTGTTGCTCGTGCGGCAACCGTAGCACCTCGTCTGGCGTCAGCAGCCGCCGTCCCTTCTCCGCGGTCGTCTGTGCCGCGGACTCCTGTCGCGCACGATTGCGTCCGAGCGATATCCCGGCGCTCACATTCTCACTCTCAACAAGAATCGTGGCATCACCGAGGCGAGCCGATAGATGGTTCGCAGTGAAGAGATCATTCACACCAAACGCCTGCAACACCTGCACATTGGCGGCGAACGTTTCCCACTTG
>JALZAE010000641.1 GCA_030948535.1 Gemmatimonadota bacterium
CCCCCCGCTTCCCTATTAGTTGGTGGTAACAGTTTGGCGCCCCAACCCCCAACCCCCAGCCCTCAACCCCCAGCCCCCACTCTCCGCGCGCGCAGCTCTCAGTAATGAAACCCAAACGTGATCGGGAGAAACAGCGCCGTTTTCGTGTTGTTGTTGTTCGTCGCGTTCGAGTTGCCGCCGCCGAAGACGATGTGCAGGCGCGCTTCGACGAAGGCGCTCGAGCCGCCGAGCGCGAAGTTGATCCCAGCGCCGCCATTCACGCCGACATCCGTGTGCGAGTTGGTCGAGAACGTTCCGCCACTCACCTGCGCGTCGCTCTTACCGTTGTACGCGCCGAGTCCGGCGATCCAGTACGGCGACACGCTCGATCCCGACAGCGTCAACGGCTTCACGGCGTTCAAAATGAAACTGATCTCGCGCACGCTGCCATCGATTTTGCCGCCGGTGATGTTCGCGCTGTAGCCCCAGTGCGTGTAACCCAGCTCGGCGCGGAGCGCGACGGGAAGCATCGGCGTGTTCCACGTCCCGTGTGCCTGCAGCGTGTAGCCCGTGTTGACCCCGAGGTCATCCTTCCAACTGCCAAACGGAATGGAGAATCCGCCGGCGCCCCCGAAGGTGAACGTTTTGGCCGCGGTGGCCGTGGTCTGTGCGCGCGCCGAAGTCGTGACGCAGAGCGCGCCGATCGCAATGGCGCCGAGCGCGTGTCGAACCGATGTCATATCGTTGAGCTCCTGAATGGTGCAAGTCGTCTGGCGGACCAAGTAATATCGCGCCGGTGATCCCTCAGATGCAAAAGCGCGCGCAAAGTTTCTTTGCGCGCGCTCAACATTCGACCGCGATCCCATCCCGCGTTACCGCAAAACGTCCTCGAGCATCGACAGGCCGCGCGCGAGATCCTGCTGCGTCGAGATGAGGGGCGGCAGCAATCGTAGCGTGTGCTCGCCCGCGGTGATGATCACCAGCCCCGCCTCGAGCGCGCGAGCGACGACGTCGGCCGCTCGCTCCTGGACGTCGATGCCCCACATGAAACCCGTCCCGCGCACCGCGCGCACCCCACTCACACGCGACGCGATGCCGCGCAGCGATTCGCCGAGCCACACGCCGCCCTCACGCACGCGCGCGAGCAGCGCGGCATCACCCAACCGCTCGACCACGTGCAGCGCCACGGTCGCGACGAAGGGCCCGCCACCGAAGGTGGTGCCGTGGTCGCCGGGCTGGATCGTCCGCGCGATCGCCGCGTTGACGAGAATCGCGCCCATCGGCAGGCCGGCCGCGAGCGGCTTGGCGATCGTCACCATGTCGGGGGCGATCCCCGCGTGCTCATAGGCGAAGAACGCGCCGGTGCGACCGAGTCCGCATTGGATCTCATCGAAGATGAGGGCGACGTTGTAGCGCTGCGTCAGCTCGCGGAGTCCGCGCAGAAACATCGTGTCGAGCACGCGCACGCCGCCCTCACCCTGCACCGGCTCGGCAATGAGCGCGCAGACGGTGCCGTGCTGCATCGCAGCCTCGATCTCCTTGAGGTCGCGCTCGACGACGGAAACGCCGCCGGCGAGTGGACGAAAGGGTGCACGATAGCCCGGCCGGTCCGTCGCCGCGAGCGTCGCGAAAAGGCGTCCGTGAAATGCTCCGCGCAACGCGATGATCTCGTGCTTCTCCGGACCGGCGATCGAGCGTGCCCACCGGCGCGCAAACTTGAACGCGCCCTCGTTCGCCTCCGCGCCTGAATTGCAGAAGAAAACTTGCTCGGCGAATTTCGAGCGACGCACGAGCTCGGCGGCCAGCGCACGTCCCGGCGCGGACGGAAAGAGATTCGAGACGTGGATGAGTCCGCTCTCCATCGCCTGGCGCATCGCGGCCTCGACGCCTTCATCGCCGTAGCCGAGTGCGTTGACGGCGATGCCGCTGGCGAAATCGAGATACGCCTTGCCATCGATGTCGAATAGCTCGACACCGGCGCCTCGCACGAACTCGACGGGCGCGCGCTTGTAGGTCGGGAGAAGCACGTCCGCGGGGCCGTCTTTCTTCTGATGCGTCGGGCTGTGTGCTATGGCGGTCATACCAAACTCTTGGTTGGTGTCGGAGATGCGTTGAGGATCGTGCCGCGGCCGAGATCGGTCACGGCATGCACGTCGCTGATGCGCACGCGAGGCACGCCCCCGTCGAGCGCGGCGCTCGCGGCGCGGAGCTTGGCGGCCATGCCACCTTGCGCGATGCCGTGCGCGATGAGCTCAGCGGCCTCCATAGTGTCCAGCGCGTCGATCTCTTTCCCCTGAACGAGCACGCCCGACACATCGGCGACGAACAGCAACTCCTCGGCGCCGAGCGCGACGGCAATCGCGGCTGCCGCATCGTCGCCGTTCACGTTGAGCGCCACGCCATCGGTGCCCTTCGCCCGGCCCACCGGCGAGATGACGGGCAGATAGTTCCCATCGAGCAGGTGCCACAGCAGGCCGACGTTGATCGCGTGCGGCGCGCCGACGCGGCCGAGCCGCGCATCCGCGTCGGGCTTGGCGACGAGCAGCGCCGCATCTTCGCCCGATACGCCGACCGCGCTCACGCCGGCCGAGACGAGGGCGGCGACCAGCCGCTTGTTGGCGGTGCCCGACAGCACCATCCGGACGAGGTCGACATCACGCTCCGTCGTCGCGCGCCGTCCGTCGACGAACGTCGGCTCGATGCCGAGCGCGCGCTGCAGCGTCGAGATCTCGTCGCCCCCGCCGTGTACGATGCACAGACCGCCGTCGCGGCCGTCGCGCCACGCGCGCGCCAGCGCGGGCACCAGGCGCGGATCGCTCTGGGCGCGCCCGCCGACCTTGATCACGCGCGTCACGAGGGAAGCCCCGCGGTCTCGGCCAGGCCGAGCACGACGTTCGCGTTCTGCAGCGCCTGCCCGGCCGCGCCCTTCACGAGATTGTCGATCGCCGAGATGATCAGCAGCGTCGGCTGCCGCATGCCGGCGAGATGCGTGACCGAGATGCGCGCGACGTTGCGATGCACGACTTCCTTCAGCGACGGCGTCTGCTCGGTGATCTCGACGAACGGCTCACCGGCATAGTGCTCGCGCCAGAGCGCGAGAGGATCGGCGAGCGCATCGATGATCGGCACGGTGATCGTGGCCAGAATGCCGCGGGCGACGGGTAGCAGGTGCGGCGTGAAGATGAGATCCGCATCAGCGCCCGAGGCCGAGACGAACGCGCGCATCTCAGCCAAGTGCCGGTGCGTATTGCCGACGGAGTACGGCCGGTAGTCCTCGGACACTTCGGCGAAGAGCAGATCGTGGCGCGGCGTGAAGCCGGCGCCGGTGACGCCGCTGGCCGCATTGATGGTGATCGTGGCGCCGGGCATCACGAGCCCGCGGGCGAGCAACGGCGCGATGGCGAGCAGCGACGCCGTCGGATAGCAGCCGGGATTGGCGACGATGTCGGCGTTCCTGAGCTGGTCGCGGTTGAGCTCCGTGAGCCCGTACGGCGCCGCGTCCGATGCCGCGCCGTTGCCGGGCCGAAGATCGGCGCTCAGATCGACGACCTTGGCACCCGCGCCGCGCGCCCGCGCGACCCACAGCGCCGACGCGCCGTGCGGCAGCGCGCTGAAGATGAGATCGGCGCGATCGAGCTCGGCGTCATCGGTGGCGACGAAGGTGATCTCGCGCCCCGCCACGCGCGCGCGCTCCCCGCGCCGCTCGTTCGCCGTCGCGAACGCCAGCTCGAGTCCCGGGTGCCGGGTGACGAGGGCACACAACTCGCGACCGGCGTAGCCGCTCGCCCCCAAAACGCCCACGGAAAGATTATGCACGGAGAATGCATATAATTGCAGACCGAGATTGTCAACCTTTGGGGGCGGGTGTGGGGTGTGGGATGTGGGGTGTGGCGAGCGCAGAGATCTTTGTGTTAACCACACCCTACACCCCACGCCCCACACCCGCCCTCTGGCTTCCCCCCGCTCAGCGCGGCTATCCTCCCCTCCATGCCCACCAAACACGACCGCCATCGCGTGATCCGCGACCTCATCGATGCCCGGACTGTCGGAAGCCAGGAGGAATTGCGGAAGTTGTTGCGCAGCCGGGGGTGGGACGTGACGCAGTCG
>JALZAE010000644.1 GCA_030948535.1 Gemmatimonadota bacterium
TCACTATGAAGAAGCCGCCTGTGGCGGAGGTGACCTCGTTGCGCCCTTCCGCCACGAAGGCGGCGTGGACACTGCGCTACTCGTCGAGGATTCTCACCGAGGACTTGCCCGGAGTAGGCCATGCCGCGTTGGCGCGGGCGAAGGCCGCGTGCGAGAAGAAGCTCGCCATCGCCCCCGAACAGTACGGGGATCCGCTTCACCATCCATTGCATGGGCTGCGCAAGCTAAAGACATCGCATGTACGCATTGTGTATCACGTCGAACCGATCGCCCACGAAGTGTGGATTCTCATGATCGGCGACCGCCGCGACATCTGGGATGAGGAGCAGGACGAGGTATTGGCGCGAATGACAACCGAGCGGACCAAGGCGACCACGGCGAAAAAAACAGAGCGCCGGCGGTGAGCTGCGGGGGCCGGTTGAAGCGCATCAGGTGGGAGGCAGTGGGCGCCGCGCCGAAGCTCAAGTGATCTCGATCGACTCGGATCGCGTCGGTGCCAGTTTGGAGCCAGTTGTCATCCAATTCAATCCAACTGGAATGACTCTGCACGCCGATCGGAAAGGTGCATCCGCGTTAGTTGCCAACTACTTCCGACTTTGATGCCTCATCGGCACCTGAATGGGGTTCAGGGGGTCGCGGGTTCGAATCCCGCCGTCCCGATTTGTAAGTGAAAGCACCATCGCTACTTCGCGGGTGGTGCTTTTTTGCATCTTTGTAGTGGGGGCTGTTTGGGGGGCTGTTTCTACCCCGCTGACTGGAAAGTTGGACTCAGTGCGATGCGTTCGCGATCGCCGCATCGCGAATTTTTCGCGGCTCGCTCATCACCGCGAGCAGCGTGTCAGCATCCTGCTGTTGATAGCACGTGAGCAACGTCTCGGTGTCCTTCCACCCACCAGCCGCCGCGACGTCCTTGAGCGAATGATGCTTTCGCTCCGTTGCCCACTTCCGCCGGTACGGATGCCACAAGCACCCGACGAGCTTCGACAACTCCGCTTTTCTCGGCAGCGGACAGCCACTTGTCGAACAGATGGCGATCCATCGGCTGTTCCTGTTTGCGCTCGCCAGCAAAGACCCATCCTGAAATCGCACCGAGTCGCCGGCGGAATAGCTTGAGCTCTCCCGCGAGCGCCTCTGGGATCGGTACGATCCACCTCCTTGCCTTTCTTGTCGAACTCCGCGCGCCAGCGAATTGTTTGACGCTCGAAATCGATATCCTCCCACCGAAGTTGACGAATCGATCCCAATCTCCGGCCGGTCGCTTCGGCGAGCACGAGGGCGAGTTCCATCTTCACCCAACGCGTTCGCTCCAACTCGGCGACCACTGACTCGGAATCGGATGCGCGCCGCTCTTCTACGTCGCGCTGCAAATCCTGCATTGCTCCGCGCGTTTTCTGGAACCGTTCCCACGTCGCCACCGGGCGAACGGGGTTCTGTTCGCGCTCGCGTCGCACTCCCGTCAGCGGGTTCGCCTCGAGAAGGCGTGAACCGTTCGGCATCCTCACCGTCGTGGCCCACGACAACATTGAGTGCAGAAGCACGAGGTCCCTCTCCGCCGATCGCGCGCGGACGGCTCCCGTCGTTTGTTCATCCGGTAGCGACAGACCGCCCGCCTTGCGGCGAACGGCATACGCTGCTTGGTCACGTGCGGAGAGCGTCCGCACCTCGCACTGCTTGCCGAAGAACGCGAGCAATACTTGCACGCGCGCCGCATCGTCGCGCCGCGTGGTTGGCTTGTTGTCGAGATAATGCCTCCGCGCGGGCACGCCGTGGACTCTCGTCCCGTCTGCTTCGTGTATCCGAGGATCGTGAGGCGCTTCAGGGTCTCGGAGAGCGTGGAACGCGCGACGCTCGGTGTGTGGCCAAACGGGTCGGTGTCGTGCGTTCCTGCATCGAGATGCGCGAGGATCGCGGAGTCACGCTCGGAGAGGCGATGGACCTGGTGAACGCTTGCGTTGATGTCGCGTATGGCATGCGAGGTTCATTCGTCGAGAATAGCTGCGCTCGGCCCTCAAAGGCGAGACGACGCCGAAACTCCGTTTAGAGATGTCTGCGACCGCGGTGAACCCCATATCGCTCGCGCCGATGCCGAGATCAGCGCCGCGCCAGGAATGCGAAAAGCTCCTCATCGAAGCGGACCGGCGCCGAGAAGCTCAGCATATGTCCACCTTCGGGGATGATGACTAGGCGTACGTCGCGAATACTGCGCGCAAGCGTATCAGCGACAAGGCGCACGTCCTTCATGTCGTTGCTGCCCACCATCACTAGTGTTTTCGCCGTAATAGATCCGAGCCTGCCAATTGCTGGAGGAGCGAGCGCGCGACTAGGCTGGCTGGTATCGGACCACATTCGTGCATTCTGAATCACGAGATCATGCAGCCGGCGTCCAAGTCCTGCTGATGGCGACCCTTCGTCTTCAACCTTTATGGGCGGACTCTCCGCGAACAGCGCAGCCGCTTGATCCGGCCGCCCAGCCCGCGCAGCGGCCGCGATTGGTCCGAACCACTCCATGCGCTCTGTCGGGACGTATCCGCTGACGTTCGGCGAAGCGAGGACCAGGCGCGAAACACGCTTCGGGTACGCAACGGCGAAGTCTGTTGCTACCAGCGCCCCGGTCGATAGCCCGACGAGGGATACCTGAGCAAGGCCGAGAAGATTCAACAGTTCGTCAAGTTCTTCGTATGGAGCGTCGGGATGCGGCGCGAAGCGGGTGCTCCCGTGGCCTCGAAGATCGTACCGGAGCACTCGAAAGGACCGCGAGAGAACGGACGCCTCTCGATCCCACATCCGAAGGTCGAGGCCCGAGGCGTGAATCAGGACAACCGCCGGTGCCGTCGAATTCCCCGTCCACACATAGTGGATACCGCTTGGCGTATACCCATCATGCGCACCCTTGTTGGTAAGCGCATGCTCTTCTATTCGAGCCTGCGGGGTGCACGAGGCGAACCCGAGAAGGAGGGCCACGAAGAACCGAGAGCAGCGCATTGTCTCCTCCTCCTGAGCACGGTCGGGCTCGACGAAGAAGTGCTATTGTTGGTCCGACTCGAGAATATGGGCGACTTCCGGATGGCCGCGCGCCATAGCGAGAAGTCCGGGCGCTGTACCGTCATCCATCCTGGGCGTCGCGTCAGCTCCTGCTGCGAGCAGAAGACGCACGAGACCAACTCTCCGCGCGAGGCAGCGAGGTGGAGTGGTGTCACACCGTTCGCGACGCGCGCATTGGCGTTCGCACCTCTCTCCAAAAGGAACAGAATCAGATCCTCAGCCGCGCCGCCCGCCAACGCAGCGCACAAAGGCGTATTGGCCATAGCATTCGCGGACATCGGATCAATCTGAGCACCGTGTGCGATGAGACCACGTGCCGCTCCCATCTGACCGGTGAATGCAGCAAGATGGAGCGCCGTCCACCCGTCGAAGCTCCGCATCTCGACGGTCGACAGAAGTCCAACAGGGACGTCAGTCCAGTGCGATCACCGAGGGCGGCTGCCTCGCACAGGTGAGGCGAAGACTGAGCAGCGATGTGTGCAGCTAGCTCCCGCCGGCCGAGATAGATCGCGATTCACAAAGACCGGTGCCGCCGCGCCGCTGCAGCGCACCACGAACGACATGTCGTCGGGCGAAAGCTCTCCCGACTCGGGTCGCGCGCAGACCGCGGTCGTCGCGGCGTCGACGCCGTTGAGGAGGTCGTACACGCGTACCGTGCCGGCGGCGCGATCGAGCGAGAAGGCGAGCACGCCGTCGCGCGTCGTCGTGCGGAGCGCGCCGGCGTCGAGCATCGCCGGATCTCGGCCGGCGCGCATCCGCTCGAGGTCGGCGGCGCGCCGCGGCAACGCCGCCGTCAAGTTCTCGCTGCCGGTGGGCGTGATCAGAATCTCGTCCTCGATGAAGACAGCCACCCCCTCATCGTGGTTGTAGTACCATGGTTCGATCGTGAACGTCATGCCGGGCGCCAACGGCGCGTCGGGCACCGATGGGTCGCCGGCCTCCAGCCCGAGATGGTGGCCGAAGTAAAGCGACGTCTGCATGTACGGTCGCGCCGCCTCCGGAATCGTCGCGGCCGCGACGGCTTGCACGTCGGCCAGCGTCATGCCGGGCTTCGCCGCCGCGATTACCGCGTCGGAAACCCGGCGCACCATCTCGACGAGCTCGCGTTGCCGCGGGGTGAAGCGACCGCCCACGGGGAAGGTGCGTCCGACATCGCTCGCGTAGTGGTCGCGCTCGCACCCCACGTCGAAGATCACGAGCTCGCCTGCTCGAAGTGCGCGGTTTCGGCGGTCATAGTGCGCGCCGAGGATGCGCCACGGCCAGAGGGAGTTGTCGCCCGACTTGATGATCGGCGCGAAGGCGACGCGCTGCGCGCCGAGCGCCATGCAGTCGGCAATGAAGGCTCCGATCAGCGTCCGCTCGTCGGTGCCGGCGGTGACGCGCGCGGCACCGCGCGCCATGGCGATCGCCGTCACGCGAGCGGCCTCGCGCATCGTGGCGATCTCGCGCGCGGACTTGATCATCCGCAAGGCGGCGATCAGCGAATAGGCGTTGCCGATGTCGATGCGGGCGTGCGCGCGCTGCAGGTGCATCGCCAGCGTCTCGCCGGCGGATATCGACCCGAACGGAGACGCTGGCGCAGCGAACGTCGCGTCGGCTCGCCCGCCGTCGAGCAGGAAGCGCGCGCCGCGCGCCATCGCGTCCACGACATATGCCTCGAGCGCGCTGTCCGGGAGCACGGCGTCGACGCCGCTGAGCGC
>JALZAE010000662.1 GCA_030948535.1 Gemmatimonadota bacterium
GTGCACCAGAAGACATCGTCTTCCTTGAGGTCGAACACCAGCTTCGTCGTCGCGTAGCACCCGGTCATGTAGCCGCCGGTCGTGTGCACGATTCCCTTTGGCTTTCCCGTCGTGCCGGACGTGTAGAGGATGTACAGCACATCTTCGGCATCCATCGGCTCGGGCTCGCGAAACTGCGGCGCGTCGTGCATGAGGCGATGCCACCAGTGGTCCCGTCCTTCCTGCATCTCGGCGTGTGATTCGTCGCCGCTCGAGCCGGGACGACGCTGCACGACGATCACGTTCTCGATCGACGGTGTCTCGGCGAGCGCGCGATCGGCGTTGCGCTTGAGCGGCACCACTTGGCCACGCCGGTAGCCGGCGTCGGCGGTGATGAGAAGCTTGCACTCGGAATCGTTGATCCGGTCGCGCAGCGATTCCGATGAGAAGCCGCCAAAGACGACGGAGTGGATCGCGCCGATGCGCGCGCAGCCCAGCATGGCGATGACGACTTCAGGAATGAGCGGCAGGTAAATGGCGACGCGGTCGCCCTTCTTGATGCCGAGCCGGTCGAGCACATTCGCGAACTGATTGACCTCGCGATACAGATCCCAATAGGTGAGCGTGCGCCGGTCACCCGGCTCGCCCTCCCAGATCAGCGCCGCCTTGTTGCGCCGCGGACCGCGCACGTGCCGATCGACGCAATTCGCCGCCGCATTTAGCTTGCCGCCGAGGAACCACTTCGCGCGCGGAGGCTTCCAGTCGAGCACGACGCTCCACGGCTGCAGCCACTCGAGCTCGCTGGCCATCGATGCCCAGAATCCTTCGTAGTCTCTCGCCGCGGTGCGGTAGAGCGCGTCGGTCGCGACGTGCGCCTGGGCCTGAAAGGCCTCCGGCGGCGGAAAGGAGCGGTGCTCTTGCAGCAGGACATCGATGTCTGTCATTCGTTCGGTGCGCGACGCGCGGTGCGAGAACGATCAATGGGCTCACGACGATTCTGCATGGCCTCACTGGCAGAGGCAAGTCGCGTGCGCCGCTTGACACGTGGAGTGATTCCACCATGTTGCCGCCACTCTTTTGACGGGGATGTGCGATGGCGGCCGACACCGGTCCGAGCGTGATCGAGACGGATGCGCACCGAAAGATCTGGAGCGTGATCGCGGCCTCGTCGGCGGGAACGGTCATCGAGTGGTACGACTTCTACATCTTCGGAAGTCTGGCCGCCGTGATCTCCGGGATCTTCTATCCGAGCGACACCCCGGCGATCTCGATCATCAAGTGGCTCGCGACCTACGCCGTCGGCTTCGCGGTACGGCCTTTCGGCGCGCTGGTGTTCGGACGCATCGGGGATATCGTCGGGCGGAAGTACGCCTTCATGATGACGCTCTTGATCATGGGCGGCTCGACCGCCGTCATTGGCATGCTTCCGGGCTACGGCACGCTCGGCATCATGGCACCGGTCATCCTCGTCACGCTGCGGCTGCTGCAGGGCCTCGCGCTCGGCGGCGAGTATGGTGGCGCGGCCGTGTACGTAGCCGAGCATTCGCCGGATCACAAGCGCGGCTACTACACGTCCTTCATCCAGACGACGGCGACGCTCGGTCTCTTTCTCTCCTTGCTCGTCATTCTCGCCACGCGAAAGTACGTCGGCGAAGATGCCTTCAAGACGTGGGGCTGGCGGGTGCCCTTTCTCGTCTCGGGCATCCTGGTGATTCTGTCGTATTACATCCGCGTGCGCATGGCGGAGTCGCCGCTCTTCACCAAGCTGAAGAGTGAAGGAAAGACATCGGTGGCGCCGATCGCCGAGAGCTTCGGCACGGCGAGCGGGCTCAAGACATTCTTCATCGTGCTGTTCGGGGCGACGGCGGGGCAGGCGGTCGTGTGGTACACCGGCCAGTTCTACGCGCTGCTCTTCCTGCAGACCGTGCTGATGGTGCCGCTGACGCAATCGTACATCATCGTCGCCGTAGGGTTGGCGCTGGGCACTCCATTCTTTCTGCTGTTCGGCGCGCTCTCCGACCGCATCGGCCGCAAGAAGATCATCATGACCGGATGCTTGCTGGCGGCGATCTCGTACCTGCCGATCTATCACGCGATGGCGGCGGCCGCCGGTCCCGTGGACGCGGTCGCCAAGAAAGCGCTGACCGCCGACTCCCCGACGCTCGTCGGGCTGATCTTCGTGCAGGTGCTCTTCGTGACGATGGTATACGGACCGATCGCCGCGTTCCTGGTCGAGAGCTTTCCCGCGCGCATTCGGTATACGTCGATGTCGCTGCCGTATCACTTCGGAAATGGATGGTTCGGCGGATTTCTTCCGCTGATCGCCACGGTGCTCACGGCGAAGACGGGGAACATGTACGCCGGTCTCTATTTTCCGATCGCCGTCTCGCTGATGACCTTCGTCGTCGGGAGTCTCTTCTTACGCGAGACCCGGCACGCCCGCATCTGGCACGAGGTGGACTCGCAGATCGCCTGAGCCACTCAGGGCTGCTCCGTCGCGGACCGGCGCGGCGTCCAGTGCGTATCGATCTCGATCGGCAGGAACAGACTGTCGGAGATGCCGGCCACCTCCTCCGCTTCGCGCCACGCCTCCTCGAGCAGCGCCAGCTCGCCCTCGAGCGCGCGTCGCTCGGTCTCTTCGTGCATCGCCATCTCGAGCGCCAATCGCTCCACCGGCGAGAGGTTGAGCGCGCCGATCGCGCGCATCTTCGCCATCACGCGGCCGCCGGAGCGGCGGGAGAGTCGCGATGCTTCCACAAAGAAGTGCGCGGGATCACCGACCGCCTCGATGCGCCGCACCGCCGCGCTCACCTGGCCGGCGCTCCCGCCGGTGAGGTTCGTGCGCGCGAGCAGCGACGCGGCGACGCGCATCCCGGCCGGTCCCGTGATCCTCTCGTGGCCGAGATCGTGCGCGAGCTCGAGCACCGGCTCGGCGCCGACCTCATCGGCTACGAGCTTCGAGTCGCGCAGATGCTTGACGCGCACGTTGAGCTTGCGCGTGCCGATCTTCACGCGCGCGACCGGACGCTCCATCACGAGATAGTCGCGCAGCGCGGTGTACGGCAGCGTCAGGGACGGCACCATGTAGCCGAGGATGAACAGCGATGTGTAGGCGATCGCGACCGGTGCGGCGACGACCGCGATCGCCGCGCCGGCGCCGCCGGCGATCACCGTCTTTCGTCTGCGACGGCCGAACTGATCACCGTAGCGCCACGCGGCGAATTCCGGCCGAAGCGGCTTACCGATGCGCACGAGTTCGAGCCCCTCGCGCAGCTTGGCGAGGCCGATGTTCTCGGTCGAGACGCGCAGCGTCGTATCGCGATAGCGCCGCTCGCAATCCTCGATCGCTTCCCAGCGCTCCTCGAGCGGCGTCAAGTTCCAGCGCGCGCACTTGCGACACACGACCCACAAGCGGCCCTTGTGCGAATCGAAGGCGAGCCGCCGTCCGATCGGGAAGCGCTCGATGACCTCGTTGCGATCGAGATCGCTGTTGCAGAAGAGGCAGGTGCTGTACACCGATCTACTCGTCGCTCGCTGTTCGATGCCCGGATCCCCGCGAAGGGCCATCTAGCCCCGGGCACGCCGCCAACACTACCATTCGAATATGCGACGCGCGCACAGCATCGCGAGGGTGCGATGAGCGACATCGAGATGCCGGCCCCGCATCCGGAGGTGCGTCCGGAACCGAACTACGATCCGGTGCATCGCTTTTCCGCGTGGCTGGAGCGGATGAACAAGGCGCAGGCGACCATCGATGCCTATCACGCTGACGTCGCCGACTTGGCGCGTGGCTTCGCGCCGCGACAGCTCGATGAGCTGACGGCGCGCGATGTCTCCGAGTATCTCGCCGCGCGCGCCGCGTTCGAGGAGTGGTCGGTGCCCACGGTGCGTCGGCATCTCCAGGCCATCAAGTCGTTCTACCGATATCTCATAGCCGAAGAGGGACTACGTGCGCCCGGTCCCGCCGAGTCGCTTGCCGAGCCCGTGCCCGAGCCCAAGGCACCGCACGTCATCGGCGAGGAAGATGTCGAAGCGATCTTCAGCTATCTCGAGGCGCACGGCAAAGGGGACACGCCATCCGCCGCCGCGGCACGCATGGATCTCGCGCTCTTCGGTCTCTGCTATCACGCCGCGCTTCTCGTGTCGGAAGCGATCGGTCTCACGCGCGATGGCGTGCGCGGCGGTCCGGCCGTGATGAAGCTCGACGTCGTCGGGCGGCGGGGCGAAGAGACGGAGGTGATCATCGAGGGCGACCCCGCTCGTTGGCTCTCGTCGTGGCTCGCCGAGCGGCCCGCGCCGAAACGCGCGGTGCACAAGCCGTTCGTTTTCATCCACCCGCGCACGCGCGCGCACACGTCGCGCCAGCGCGCGTGGGATCGCCTCAAGCGCGTTGCCAAAGCCGCCGGACTCGACGAAGCAACCGTCGAGCGCATCGGTCCACACACGCTGCGGCACAGCCGCGCCGCGCATCTCGCGAACCGCGCGCTGGGATTGGCCGACGTGCGCGCAGCGCTGCGACAACGTTCGCCGAGGCACGCGGCGAAGTACTTCCTGCAGACCTCCGCATGACGGCAGCGGCCGCGCCGGCGGTCGAGACCGATGGGCTCATTCGATCGTTCGGCGAGCGGCGCGCGGTCGACGGCGTCAGCTTCACACTCGCGCACGGCGACTGCCTCGCGCTCTTCGGTCCCAACGGCGCCGGGAAGACGACGCTGCTGCGCGTGCTGGCGGGTTTGCTCAAGCCGACGAGCGGCGGCGCGCGCGTTGCCGGCATGCCGCTCCCCGGAGGGTCGGCGCTGCGCGCGCGCGTCGGGCTAATCTCGCACCACACCATGCTCTACTCGCCTCTCACGGCGCTCGAGAACGTCGAGTTCTCCGCGCGGTTGCACGGCGTGCCGAATGCGCGCGACGCAGCGCTCGCCGCGCTCCGCCGGCTGCGCGTGGCCGACCGCGCGGGCGTGCCGGTGCGCTCGCTCAGTCGGGGCCTACAGCAACGCGTATCGATCGCGCGCGCCATGGTGCACGCGCCGCGACTTGTGCTCCTCGACGAGCCGTACACCGGCCTCGACGCACTCGGCGCTTCGGCGCTGACCACGAT
>JALZAE010000666.1 GCA_030948535.1 Gemmatimonadota bacterium
GTTGTCGCGCGCGCGACGCCGGCTGGTCGAGGCGTATGAAGCGCTCCAGGAAGATGAGAGGGAAGGGCACCATGGTTGATCCACACATCGGGCATCTCGACGAAGGCACGATCCACGCGTGGATCGACGGCGCTTTGCCGCCGAACGAGGCGGCGCGAGTCGAATCGCACGCGGTGGAATGTGCGCCGTGCGCGGCGCTGGTCGCCGAAGCGCGCGGACTCGTAGCCGCATCGAAGCGCATCCTCTCCGCCCTCGACGACGTGCCCGCGGGCGTGATCCCGAACGCGAGTCCGACGACGATCGAGAGCATCAAGGCGGCAGCGGCTCGCGAGGATGTCGAGGAGCGCCACCTCGCGGTCGCCTCGATGGCGATGGGCGGCGCGTCCGATGAACTGCCGCGCACTCGGGAGTACCGGCAGGCGGCCGGCGCGCGATCCTTCGCGAGTCGCTACGGACCGATCGCGGCGGTGCTCGCCTGTGTCGCCGTCGGATTGAGCGCCTTGCAATGGTTCAAGCCGGCAGCGAGCAGCGTCGCCATGGATCGGATCAGCGCGACGGCCTCCAGCCCGGCGCCGGCGGAAACCGTGCGCGGTCCAAGCGTCACCGATGAGCGAGCTGCTCTACCCCGGCCGGGCGTCGCGTTGCCGACGCCGCCCGCGCCCTCCGCCGCGGCTCGCCTGAATGCCCCGGCCAACACGATCGCATCCATGCCCGATGCCGGAGCGGCATCGACGGAGCAGAAAGCCAAGAAAGCAGATGAAGAGGCCGGACTCCGCCGCGCGATCGGCCAGACGCAGGCCACCGGACGCGCAACATCGGGCAGCGCGTCGGGCGCGGGTGGCGCGGTGGATGGACGCGCGTCCGCTCCGATCATCGCCGCTCTCGATTCGGTCAATCGACGATTGGAGAGCGCGAAGCAGTTGGCTGTCGCCGACAAGAGCGCGGACCGCAGGGATGTCACCGCAAACACCGCGGCTCCCAGAGCGCTCGCCCAAGAGCGCGACCGCCAGCCCGCGGAGGTCGCACCGGCCGCGCCGCCGGCTCGCCAGCGTGCGCTCGCTCCGGTGATCATCAGCGGCAAGGTCACCGATTCCGTGAGTGGACAGCCCCTCGCCGCGACGCTCGTGTACATCCGCGGCACAGACATCAAGACGGAGACGAACGCGAACGGCGAGTACGTGCTGCGCGTCCCACTCGGTCCGCAACAGCTCAGCGCCAATCGTCTCGGATACGCACCACGCACCACGCTCATCGATGCCGTCACCGATCGCGCGATCGTCGCATCCTTTCCCCTTCGCCCGACACCGGCATCGCTGGACGCGGTCGTCGCGACAACCGATCTGGCCGAGAAGGACGGCTTTGCGGCGGCGCCACCGGCGATCGATGGGCTGACTCTGAAGGGCTCGTCAACGACGACCGATGCCGCGTCGATCATGCGACGCTCGGTCTACGAAGTGCGGCCCGGAGTCGAGGTGACGCTGGTCGAGTCGCGCCCCATCGCACAGGCAAAGGAGAAACTGGAGGCGCCACGCGAAACCCGCGCGCAGCAACTTCAGCGCGCGGCACCTTCGGCGGCTCCGACCGGTGCAGTCGCCGCCAAGCCGCGGGATGCGGCCATTCACACCGTGCGTTGGACACTCCCCGACGGACGAACCATCGAGCTCTCCGGACCGATGTCCGCCGACGAGTTGGAGGCGCTGCGCAAGCGTGTGCGGTGAGCCGGTCGGCGAATCAGTGAGTATCGCAGAGCGCGATGAGCTTCTGCGCCGTCGCGTAGCCGTCCGAATCCGGAGCGAAGAGCGGTAGCGCCTGGCTGGCGAACGAACGCGCTCTCGCGAACTCGTTCGACGTCTGCAGTGTTGCGATCGCCGCGTTGAGTAATGACCTCGCGCACGAATCGCGATTGCCAAGTTGGTCGGAGACCTTGGCGAGCTCGACCAAGATGGGTGCGGCGGCTGAGAGCTGATCTTTGCGCATCAGCGCGTTGGCCCACTGCTGCAGCAGCGTCTCGGCGCTCTCGAGCGCGTCGACCGCCTGCGAGTCGAGCCCGATCTCGTGAAACGCCATGGCGGCCTGCCGATACCAGTCGATCGCGTGCGCCAACTCACCGGCAAACCGCGCGGTGCTCGCGGCCGACGCGCAGAACGCGGCGACCAGCTGCCGAGCACCGATCTTCTCGTACATCGCGATCAAGTCGGGATACAGTCCGACCATTTCCGCGGCCGCGGCGTGCTGCGCCGCGGGGTCCGATCTCGCGTGGCCGGCGTTGGACAGCGCGGCGATGCGCGCGTCGAGCGTCACCGCCGACTCACCGAGCGTGCAATACTCGAGCTCTGCGTGCTGACCGAGTCGCTTCCAGATCTCTGCCGCCTGCGCGAACGCCGTCGCGGCTTCTTCGTCGCGCTGCTCCAGCAGGAACAGCGTGCCCAGATTCTGGTTTGCACCCGCCGTCGACCTGTCCACCCCAAGCTTATCGGCGAGCGCGATGATCTTCCGATACGCATCCTCCGCGCGGCGAACGAAGCCGAGCTTCATGTTGGCGCGCGCGATCTCGTTCCAGAGATCGAGCGTGAACCCTTCATTATTCTCGCTGACGAGCGGCAGCGCGGCCTGCGCCAAAGCGATTGCCTCCGCGAACTGACCGGCGTCGTTGCGGATGCGGGCGAGACGAGCGACGGTGATCGCCTCGTTGGATGGATCCTTGATCGCGCGAAAGACCTCGAGCGCTTTGGAGTACCACTGGTCGGAGGTCGCGAGGTCACCGCGCTCGCGAGCGAGCAGTCCAAGACTGAGGTACGTCGCGCCCTCGCTCTCTCGTCGTTCGACCCGCTGGTTCACTTGCAACACCGCGAGGAAGATCGCTTCGGCCTCATGGTACTTCCCGAGCGAGACCAGTACTTCGCCGCGGTTGCCGGCTGCCGCCGATGCGGCGTCGTCGTTCCCGAGGCGCGTGAAGAGCGTCTCGACCTCGGCGAACATCGCCAGAGCGGCGTGACTGTCGCCGGTGAGCTTGGCGATCATGGCCAGATCGTGCAGCGCCGTTCCGCGCTGGCGCTCGTCGCCCGCCGCAGCGGCGACAGCGACCGCTTCCCCGGCGAGCGCGCGCGCTTCGCCGAAGCGGAATTGGCGGATGCAATGCGACGCGAGCGCGGTGAGACCGAAGGCGAGAATCCCGAGGTCGTCGCGCGTGCGATAGCCGGCCACCGCGGATTGATACATCTCCCGCGCTTCGTCGACGCGACCGATGGTCTCGAGACTCACGGCCAGATTGCCGCGGCAGCGGTCGCGGCTGTCAGGATCGCCCGCGTGCTCGGCCGACGCGACGGCGGCCGTTAGCCAGCGCAGCGCCTCCTCGTGTCGTCCGAGTCCGGCCAGCAAAATGCCGAGCGCGTTCGCCGCCAGCGCATGCATGAGGAGCAATCCGTCGCTCGGCGCAGCGGCGCTCTTCAGACGCGCATCGAGCGAGCGTATCACCGACTCAACGACCGTCACCGCGGCATGAGGCTCGGCGCACGCGGCCACGAGGAAGGCGATCGACATCGCGCACATGCGCGGATCGAGACCATTCGCCCAATCGCGAGCGCCGCGCTCGAGCGCGGCCGTCGTCGCGTGCTGCGATGGTGCATCGCGTGCCGTGGGATGGTCCGCGATCCACGCCCGCGGCTCGGGGGAGATCACGGAGGCGACATTCAGCAGCCAGTCGGGAAGATTTCCCGAGACCAGCGTGCCGCGATCGCCGTAGCGCTCTCGGAGCTTCACGACGGCCGGCTTCGGCTCTGTCCCTTCGCGGACCATCCAGGTGAATCCGGCAGCGCTGTCGGCCGCCTGCGCGAGTCCGAGATAGTTCGGCTCCGCTTCCAGATCCAATCCGGAAAACCCGAGGAATACCCAGTGTCCCGTGCCGAGCAGGTGGTCGAGGACTTTCATGACCGATGGCGCGAAGCCGCGCTTCCGCTGCGCGAGCGTGTCGATGAGGGTCGTCGAGTCATCGACCGAGCCGTGGAGCTTGAGCAGCTGGCACGCACCGCCGCGCGCGTCGAAGCGGGCGAGGTCGTCAGCCAGCGCCCGAAAGTGCTCCGGCTGAAAGTGTCGCTCAAGCGGAACTCCGACCGCCGCGAAGGCCGCCTCGAGCACGCGATCGAAGTTCAACGTGATGACCGCGCGCACACATCCCAGGCGCGCCAGCCACGCGATCGCGAGGTGCGTCGCGTTCGGGCGATCGCTGTCGAGGAGCCGCAGCACCTCAAAGTACCGGTCGTGCAGCAGCTCGGCGAGCAGCTGCGCTTGATACTCCGGCGGCAACTTCTCGTGCGCGTGGCGAGCGAGCACGAGCTCCGCGGCGCGCTTCGCTTCGGCGTCGCCGATGACCGGTGCCGCGGATGCGGCGAGTGCGCGCACGACGATGCGGTTCACGTCGCGCCACGACGGCAAGTTCGTCGGCGCGCCCATCGATGCGCCCGCCCCGGCGAAGATCACCAACCTGGCATCGCGGGCCGCGGAGACGAGCTCGGCGTTCATGCGAGCCTACGGCGTCTTTTCCGCGGCCCCGAAGTCGATTCGTCCGATCCGCCCCGTGCCACTGAGCGCGAGCCACATGCGGCTGCGCTCGTAGTCGACGGCGATGTGGCGGACGACTGCACCCGGTGTCGGGATCGGCACGGTCTCGAATTTTTCCGTCGCGGGATTGAAGGCGACCATGAGATTCACGCCGCGCGCCGACTCGTTGTACCAGATACGGCCGTCTGGTCCGATCGCCATACCATACGGCTGCGAGCTCGCGCCCGACGGCGATGGCCATTCCTTGAAGACCGGCTTTCCGCCTTTGGGGAATCCGAGAAAGCCGAGGTAGCCGCGCGAATAGTCGGAGTACCAGACGTTGTCGTCGTGGTCGACGGCGATTCGGCGCGGGCGCGTAGCGGCGTTGGGTAGGTCGATCTCGTGAATCTCCCCCGTCGTGCCGACGACGTGCGCGAGCTTGTTGGTGCCGAACAGATCCGCCCACAGATCGGTCTTGCCCACCGGAACGATGCCGTACGGCTTCGCGCCATTCGTGCGAGGATGAAACAGCTTCACCTCGCCGGTCGCCGGATCGAGATGGCCGATGATGTTGCCGGCTTGCACAGTGAACCACAGTTTGCCGCCCTGAAAGATCGGCGTATGCGGATCCTTCGCCGCCTCCGGCAGCGCGTACTCCTTGATCGTGCCGGTCTTCGGATCGAGCCGTCCGATGCGGCCGGCGGCGTTGCCGGTGTACCACACGCCGCCGTCGGCCGCCACGACGATTCCGTGCGGCCCCGACTTCGGCGTCGGCGTGGGCCAATCGGTGAATTTTCCCGTCGTGGGGTCGAGACGCCCGATGTAGCTATTCGCCTGATCCGTGTACCACACGACGCCATCGGGCCCGACGGCTGGATCGTGCGGAAAGGCATTCGCGCGTGGGATCTGATACTCCACGACCTTCAGCGCCGGCGCGTTCCGGCTACCCCAAAAGACGGTGCCGAAGGCGAGCGCAACGAGCACCATGAAGGGGCGTTTCACGAGAACCCTCGAGGTCGAATGTTGAGGATGCCTCTCGCGTCAGGGCGATAGGCGCCTGCCTTCCATACAACAAAACACTCAAAAACTTGCTTGCGCATGATCGAGCGCTCAACGCAACTCAGTCCATGTGCCTCCGCGGTGACGTGCGCGTCGGGGGCATAGTCGAAAGCGCGCGGTAATATTCTTCGTCCGGCGCCAAGTCGGCCCTTCTATCCGGGGCCAGCAACTCAGAGATCTCCGGCACCGGCAACTCCTCGCTTACCAGGGACTCATACACGCGCGCGTGCTGAAGCGCCCCATCGCGGTCCCCGCCGGCAACGAGCGCGCGCACAAGTTCGGTCGCGGCGCGCCGATCGGTCATATCAATCGCGACTCGCCGACGCCACCAGGCAGCCGCCTCTGAGCCGTCACCCTTCGATGCGGCAGAACGCGCGAGCGACTCCATCGCTGTCGCCGCGGTGTTCGCTAGGTGCGCGCGCTCGATGTCCACCCACTGCTCGAACCCGCGGCCGCCGCCCAAATAGAATCCATCGAGAAGCGGACCGAAGTAAAGGTCTGCCGCACCTCGCAAATCTTTCCCCGCCATGGCACGGTGGAACGCGCCGATGTCGGAGTCGATGATCTCGAGATTCAGACTGAGGGACAATCGGTCCGCACGAACCGCGTGCGCGTGCAGATCGCGCCGAATGGTATAGAGCACCTGAGATAGCGCGTGTCGCGCCTTGGACTCCGTGCTCTCAGGCCAAAGCAGCGCGAGGAGCTTGCTGCGACTGACCCGTTTCGGAGTACTGGCGGCGAGGATGGCCAGGAGAGCGAGCGGATAGCGCCGACTTACGATTTTGTGCGCTAGCTCTACACCCATCCCTTCAATTGACAACTGACCGAGCACGTTGAGCTTGAGCACGTGGCCCACCGATGATAGCTCGATGATAAACTGTTGATTAGAACTCTATACTGTAGCGCCAAGCCGGCGAACCGGGTAGGTGGTGACGTACCATCAGCCGTTTTTCGCCGGCGGTCGTTGGACTCCGCACCCCTCCACCGTTTTATCTGCCCCGCCATCCGGTGATTGCACCTACCGGAGGGCGAAGTAATCGCCGACGCTCGAATCGGCCTCACCGTTTTTCGCAGGGAGCCACACGTGCGACACCTTTCCCTCTGGGGCCTCGGTGCCCTCGCCTTCGCAGTCGCGTGCTCGGACAAAACACCTACAGGTAGTCAGATCGCGGTCCCGAGCGCCATCAGTGCGGCGGTAAATGGCCAGAGCGGGACCACACTCAGCGCGTACAAGACGGCGACCGGTTTCGTCCAGTCGGGTTACACCTGGACGCTCAAGAAAGAATTCGTGTCTTCAATGGATGTTGGGATGGTCGACCTCGGCGGTGCCACCCCGGTACTCATCCCGCAGGGCCAGACGCGCTGGCTGGAATACAGGATCGTTGCCACGCGGACGGGATCGAATACGACGTTCTCTGGCGTCTCTGGTCAAATCTGCGTCACGAACGGCGGTGACGTCGCGACGGTGGGCTTGGCGATCAGCGATGTCATTCAATACAAGACGGGGGGCGGCCCATTTCAGAATCTTGGCGCCGCGCACCCCGTCGATGTCAGTGCGCAGACCTCGCTCGCGCCAGGCGCATCCCACTGCTACCCTTACTCATTTACGTTCACGCCGGTTGCGGGAGCCCAGTATCGCAACACCGCGTTCGTCACGATCACAAATCACTCCGGGCATCTCGGCGAGGCGTTTGGTCCAGCTTTCAACGGCGGTGGCGTCAAGGCGGATTTCACGCTCCCCTCGACAGCGAGTGGCTCGACCCTCGATGCGTCGGCGACCTTGTCCGATAACTTCGTAGCCCAGTGCACTGCCTCGCTCGGAGCCGCGTTCGAGTGCGGGACCGCGACGCTCGGCACGTCATGGCATCTCGTCAGTGGAAGCAAACCTGACGATCACAACGGCTGGACGGACGTAATCACCGGCAACGTGGAGACGTGGACGCTCGTATACCTGCTCGACGTCACGAACCACAGCGGGTGCCAGGGCACTTTGCTGAACACCGCGACGCTCACGACCGACGGCACCAACACAGTACTGCCGGCCAGCACCAGCACCGGCATTACCGCCAACTGTCATTGACACGCCGAGGGCCGCGCCCTCAGCTTGAGCTGTTCAATCGAATCTGTTGACCGGCGGGGGGCCGATGGTTCGGCCCCTCGCTTTTCATTTGGAGCTGACGTTCATGCCAAGACTGAATTCCACCATGCGCGCCGCTCGCAACGCCGTCCTTCTTACGCTCGCGGGCGCGCTCACCGCCTGCGGTCGGGACACGCTCGCCCCACGCGTCGAGCGACTGCCGGCCGTACCGCTCGCCGCGACCGGAACGCTCCCTACGGACAACATCGTGTTGCATTGGGACGCGGTGCTGCTCGACGCGCTGCGCGCTGGACGGCTTGGCCCTCCGATGACTGCACGAGTGCTCGCCATTGTCCACACTGCCATGTATGACGCGTGGGCCGCTTACGACGGGCACGCAGTGGGAACTCGGTATGGCGCCAGCCTGCGTCGGCCAGTCGCCGAACGCACAACGTCCAACATCATGCTCGCGGTGAGCTACGCCGCGTACGACGCACTGGTCGATCTTTTCCCCGCACAGAAGACGCGCTTCGACACCGAAATGCAGGCGCTGAGCTATGACCCGGCGGACCGCTCCGGCGACGTTGCGACACCGGCAGGAGTCGGACACGCCGCGGCGGCTGCGCTGCTGGAGTTCCGACACCATGACGGCTCGAATCAGCTCGGCGACGTGCACGCGGGCGCATACTCGGATTACACCGGCTACGTCGCGGTGAATGACCCCGACCACATCAACGATCCAAACCGTTGGCAGCCGCTGCGGGTGAGCGATGGCAACGGTGGCTTCGTGGTGCAGAAGTTCGTCGCTCCCTTCTGGCGCAACGTCATCCCGTTCGCGCTCGCTAGCGCGTCGCAGTTTCGGCCACGCGTCTTACCGAACGTGTTTCCATTCGGCGGCTATCAGAAAGAAGTGGAGCAGATGATCAAGCTCAGTGCCGGGCTCACCGACCGGGAAAAGATGATCGCCGAGTATTGGGCCGACGGTCCGTCATCGGAGTTGCCCCCGGGCCACTGGATGTTGTTCGGACAGTTTGTTTCGCGGCGCGACGGTCATAGCGCCGGCGACGACGCGAAAATGTTCTTTGCCTTGGCCAACGCCATGCTCGACGCCAGCATCGTCGCGTGGGACGCGAAACGTGAGTTCGACTCCGTAAGACCCGTGACCGCGATTCATTTCTGGAAGGCCGGAAAGATGATTCGCTGCTGGGGCGGCCCCGGCCGCGGGACGGTTGTCATGCGCGGCGAAGATTGGAAGCCTTATCAACCGAGTACAGTGGTCACGCCGTCCTTTCCGGAGTTCATCTCAGGGCACAGCACGTTCAGCGCGGCCGGCGCGGAGGTGCTGCGATCGATGAGCGGCAGCGATGTTTTCGGGGCATCGGTAACTATTCTCGCGGGCTCGTCCAAGGTCGAGCCAGGGATGGTGCCGGCGAGTAACGTCACGCTCTCGTGGCCTACCTTCACCGATGCCGCGAACGAGGCTGGGATCTCCCGGCGCTACGGCGGAATCCATTTCGAGCAGGGTGATCTGCAGGCGCGTGAAATAGGCCGCGATGTCGGGGCTCAGGCGTGGGCCAGAGCCCAGCTCTACTT
>JALZAE010000011.1 GCA_030948535.1 Gemmatimonadota bacterium
CCTTCCGCAGCCTGTATCCGCTGCCGGCGTCGGAACTATTTGCGAACCCGAACTTGAAGCAGAACACCGGCTACTAGCATGCCTCGTCCGGCTGGCAGTGCCAGCGCGAGCCAGACGCAGCGTGTGCGGTTCAGCGGCCGGCATCATATAACGCAACCCATAACGCAACCCATAACGCAACCCAGCTCCGCCGGATTATCGGCGGAGCTGTGTTGCATCCTGTAGCTCGTCGCCGAGGCCGCAGCGAGATGGACCCCGAGATCGTGTCGCGTCCTTTGCTCTCGCGCATGCCATCGCTGACCATGCTGGCGCCCCTCTCCGGCATCGTCGTGCCGCTGGATCGAGTGCCTGATCCCGCATTCGCGCAGCGCATGGTCGGGGACGGCATGGCGATCGATCCGCTGAGCGACCGCGTGCTCGCGCCGTGCGACGCGCGCGTCATGCAGGTACATCGCGCGAACCACGCGGTGACGCTTTCGGCACTCGGCCTCGAGATCATCATCCATGTCGGCCTCGACACGGTGATGATGAAGGGTGAGGGCTTCACGCCGCTCGTCCGCGTAGGCGACGAGGTGCGCGCCGGCGACCCGCTGCTCGCGTTCGACGCGGATCTGGTCGCCCGGCGCGCGCGCAGCTTGGTGACGCTGGTGCTCGTCACGAACGTCGACCGCATCGCCTCGATCGAGCCGGGCGAGGGGAGCGTCACGGCTGGGCAGGATGTCCTCATGCGCATCCACCTCGCCGAAGGATCGCAGGCACCGGACGCGCGCGCGCACGGCGAGGCGATTCGCTCGCAACCGATCGTCATCACGGCGGACGCCGGGTTACACGCGCGTCCCGCGGCGATGGTCGCGGCGGCCGCGCGCCGTTTCACCGCCGACGTGCGCGTGATGAAAGATGCGCGCGAGGCGAACGCGCGAAGCGTGGTATCGATCATGGCGCTCGAGGTCGGCGCCGGCGATACGGTGACGGTCGTCGCGCGCGGCAACGACGCTCCCGCTGCGCTGGCGGCGATCTCTGAGCTGTTGGCGACGGGGCTCGCGAGCGAAGACGGGCACGGCGGCGAGACTCCTCGGCTGGCCGCCCTCGCCTCTCCGGCACTGGCAACCGCGGAGGCGGCCGTCTCTGGGGTGCTCCGTGGCGTGGCGGCATCGCCCGGCGTCGCCATCGGCGCCGTCTTTCAATTCCGGCACGACGACGCCGTGCTGGAGGAGAGTGCCGCGGACCCGCAATACGAGCGCCGCATCCTCGATGGCGCGCTGGCCGCGGCGCATCTGCAGCTCGAGGTGTTGCGCACGCGTCTCGCCACCGACGCGGGCGCGGACCGCGCCGCGATTTTCGGCGCGCATCAAGAGCTGCTCGAGGATCCGGAGCTGCTGGATGCCGCGGCCGCGGCCATTCGCGGCGGAGCGAGCGCGGCGTTCGCGTGGCGTGCCGCGTACACCGTGCAGGCCGATCGGCTGATGACGCTCAAGAACCAGCTCTTCGCCGGCCGGGCGAGCGACCTGCGCGATGTCGGCCGGCGCGTACTGCACTTGCTGGTGGGGAGCAGCGGCAGCATGCGCGAGGTGCCGCCGGACTCGATCGTGGTCGCCGAAGATCTCGCGCCGTCTGATGCGGCATCGCTCGATCGAACACGCGTGCGGGGCTTCTGCACGACCTCGGGGAGCGCGACATCGCACGCCGCGATTCTCGCCCGCGGCCTCGGCATCCCCGCCGTCGCCGGCATCGATCCGCGCGCGCTCGCGCTGGCGCCCGGCACGCGCGTCATCCTCGATGGCGACGCCGGCGTCATGCGCACGGCGCCGAGCGTGGCCGAGGAGTCCGGCATCGCCCAACGACAGGCGTCCGACGAGCAGCGCCGGCAGCGCGACCTGGCCCTCGCCACCGAGCCGGCGACGACGACCGATGGTCATCGCATTGAAGTTGTCGCCAACATCGGCGACGCGGACGAAGCGCGCCGGGTCGCGGAGGTCGGTGCTGAAGGCGTCGGGCTCCTGCGCAGCGAGTTTCTCTTCATGCATCGCCAGAGCGCCCCCGACGAGGACGAGCAGACGCGCACCTACGAGGCGATCGCGCGCGCGCTCGGTCCGGATCGCATTCTCGTGATCCGCACGCTCGATGTGGGCGGCGACAAGCCGCTGGCGTATCTGCCGATCGGCGCCGAGGCGAATCCGTTCCTCGGCGAGCGCGGCGTGCGGCTGACGCTGAACCGTCCGGAGCTCTTTCGCGCGCAGATCCGCGCCATCCTGCGCGCGGCGCCGAGCGGAAAGCTCGCGATGATGTTTCCGATGATCGCGACGATGGCCGAGTGGCGTGCGGCACGGGAGATGGTCGAGCGCGAGCGCGCGGCGATGGGCGCGCCGGCAATCCCGGTCGGCATCATGGTGGAGACGCCCGCCGCCGCCGTCATCGCCGACCAGTTCGCCCGCGAAGCCGACTTCCTCTCGATCGGCACGAACGACCTCACGCAATACACCTTGGCGATGGACCGCACGAACCCGAGGCTGGCGCCGCAGGTGGATGCGCTGCACCCCGCCGTGCTTCGGCTCATCGAGCGCACGGTCGTCGGGGGACACGCGCATGGCCGATGGGTCGGTGTATGCGGCGCGCTCGCCGGCGATCTGGATGCCGTGCCGGTGCTGATGGGTCTCGGCGTCGACGAGCTGAGCGCCGACGTGCCGATCGTGCCGGCGGTGAAAGCGCGCGTTCGCGCGCTGTCGATGTCGCTGTGCCAATCGATCGCGCGCGACGCGCTCGACGCGCCCGACGGCGCGGCGGTACGCGCGATCGTCGCGCGAATGACCTCAGGACCGGGGGCGCAGCAATGAGATCGACACGCGCGGCGTTCGGGTGGCTACAGAAGATCGGCAAGTCGTTGATGCTGCCGGTGTCGGTGCTGCCGGCGGCCGGCATCCTGCTCGGTGTCGGGAGCGCGAAGTTCAGCATGCTCCCGCCGGTCGTCTCGAGCGTCATGGCGCAGGCGGGCGGCGCGATCTTCGGGAATCTCCCGCTGATCTTCGCGATCGGTGTCGCGCTTGGCCTCACGAGCAACGATGGCGTCGCCGCGCTCGCCGCGGTGGTGGGATTCGCCGTGATGCTGGCGACGATGGGCGTGATGGCGCCGCTCCTCCACTACGATCCCAAGCTGATCATGGGCATCCCCTCGATCGAGACGGGCGTGTTCGGCGGCATTCTCATCGGGGCGGTAGCCGCGATGCTATTCAACCGATTCTTCCGATTGCAGCTGCCGGCCTATCTCGGATTTTTCGCCGGAAAGCGCTCGGTGCCGATCCTCACCGCGTTCGCCGCGGTGGTCGTGGGCATCGCGCTGAGCGTGGTGTGGCCCCCGATCGGTCACGCGATCGACGGCTTCTCGCGCTGGGCCGCCGCGGCGCATCCGTCGACGGCATTCGCGCTCTACGGCGTGGTGGAGCGCGCGCTGATTCCATTCGGACTCCATCACATCTGGAACGTTCCCTTCTTCTTCGAGGTGGGGCAGTACGTCGATCCGGCGACGGGAAAAATCATTCGGGGCGAGATCTACCGCTTCACCGCGGGCGATCCCACCGCCGGAAACCTGGCCGGGGGATATCTGTTCAAGATGTGGGGCCTCCCGGCCGCCGCGCTGGCGATCTGGCGCACCGCCAAGCCGGAGAACCGCGCGAAGGTCGGCGGCATCATGATCTCCGCCGCGCTCACATCCTTCCTCACCGGCATCACCGAGCCGATCGAGTTCGCCTTTCTCTTCGTCGCTCCGGTGCTGTATGGCATTCACGCCGTGCTCGCCGGCGCCGCGTACTTCATCGCCATCGAGCTCGGCATCCATCACAGCACCACGTTCTCGCACGGCCTGATCGACTTCATCGTGCTGTACCCGCACTCCACGCGCGGTTGGTGGCTGCTCTGGCTCGGACCGCTCTGGGCCCTGATGTACTACACCATCTTCCGCACACTCATCCTCAAGTGGAATCTGAAGACGCCCGGCCGCGAGGCGGATGACGTGCTCGCCGGCGCGGCCGATCGCGCCGCCGCGGGCGAGGCGAACAGCGGCGACTCGATGGCCGCGCGGCTCGTCGCCGCATTCGGTGGCGCGGCGAACATCCGGAGCCTCGATGCCTGCATCACGCGGCTGCGCGTCGAGCTCGCGGACACCGCGCGCGCGAATCCGGATGCCCTCCGTGCGCTCGGCGCTTCGGGGGTGATGACGGTCGGTGGCGGGATGCAGGCGGTCTTTGGCACGCGCTCCGAGAACTTGAAGACCGACATGGAGGAGTACATGCGATCGAGCGGCGCGGCGGTCATCGTGCCGCCCGTCTCGGCGCCGTCGCCGGGGGCGTCATACGCGTCGGTGACGCCGGAGCTGCGCGCGCGCGCGAGCGCCATCGCAGCGGCGCTGGGCGGCGCGGGCAACATTTTGCGCGCGGAGGCATGCGCGCTCACGCGCCTTCGCGTCGAGCTGCGGGATGCCGAGCGCATGCGCGAGAGCGATTTGACGCGCGCGGGGGCGCTGGGGGTCTGGCGGCTTCCGAGCGGCGTTGTGCACGTGATCGTGGGTGAGGACGCCGCCGGACTCGCCGCGGCTCTGGCCCAGTTGCGCGGCGAGACCGCGGCGTCCGCGACCTGATGGGCGCGGCAGCATGGCTGCGCGTCGCGGCGTTCCTAGTGACGCCCATCTCGGCCGCCGCTCAGGCGGGAGGCGCACGCGCGGGCAGATTCATCGTTACCGACAGCTCGGTGCGGCAGGGACGATTCGAGGCGACGGCGGTGTCGCGGGACACGATTCTCTCCAGCTATCCGCGCGCGGCGCGTGAGGTGCGCTTCCGCTTCAGCATCAACGGCGCGGAGAATGAATTTCCCGGCGGCACGGAGCACACGATCTATCTGCGTCCCCGCACAGGCAGGCTCGTCACGCGCATGTATCACTTTGGCGACGAGACCGAGCCGCCGCCGCCCACCGCGGAGGAGTCCGCGGGCGACGAGGACGGCATCGCGCGCGTCACCTTCCGCGTCGATCTCCGTCAGGTGCTTCGTAGCTTGCGCACGAAGGGGTTCTACTATCCGCCGCTCGGCGCGCGCATCGGGCGCGGCGAGCTCGCGCACGTGTACGTGCTGGGCGATCCGGAGCCGCTGACCTGGGAGTACGCCGCGCTGCGTCCGGGCTCTCCGCTCGAGCTCAGCGACAGCGACGGCGATGGGATCTATGAGGGCACGGTGCCCATCGCGACGGCATACACGCGACCTCGCGCGGCGGATGGCCGCGCGCTCTGGGCGCGCACGCTCGACCTCTCGGCGTTTCCGGAGCTCGCGTCGTCGCAGCGCATGCAGGACGCGCTATACCGTCTCTCACTCGAGGAGCTGCGACAGCTCGTGCGCGAGGACGGTGCGCTGTCCGCGGGCGCGAAGTGGCCCGGCGTGTGGACTCGCGACGTCGCGCTGAGCACGATCCTTTCGCTCGCCATCGTCGCGCCGGATGTGACGCGGAAGAGCCTCCTCGCGAAGGTGGATTCGACCGGCCGCATCATCCAGGATACGGGCACGGGCGGCTCGTGGCCGGTGTCGTCGGACCGCATGGTGTGGTCGCTGGCGGCCTGGGAGATCTACGCGGTCACGGGCGACAGCGCGTGGCTGCGTCGCGCGTACGACATCACGCGGCGGTCGGCAGAGGCGGATCTGCATGCGGTGCGCGACGACGCGACGGGACTCTTCCGCGGCGAATCATCCTTCATGGATTGGCGTGAGCAGAGCTATCCGCGCTGGATGCAGCCCGCGGACATCTATCGATCACAGAACCTCGGGACCAATGCGGTGCACTACGCGGCCTATCGAGTGCTGTCGCGGATGTCGCGCGCACTCGGCGAGCCGGCCGCGCGCTGGGACAGCATCGCGGACCGCGTCCAAGCCGGCATGACGGCGCATCTCTGGCAGCGAGATCGTGGATGGTACGGGCAGTATCGCTACGGGCGCGCGTACCTGTCGCTCTCGCCGCGCGCCGAAGGATTGGGAGAGGCGCTCGCGTCGATCTTCGGCGCGGCGTCGCCGGAACAGCGGGCGGCGCTCGTGCGAAAGGCGCCGGTCGTGGCGTTCGGTACACCGACATTCTGGCCATACACGCGCGGTGAGCGATTCTACCACAACGCGACCATCTGGCCCTTCGTCACCGCATTTTGGACGTGGGCGGCCGCCGAGGGCGGGAATACGCTCGCGGTGCAGCGCGGTCTCGACGACGCGACGCGCGCGGCGGCGCTCTTCCTGACGAACAAGGAAAACATGGTGGCCGCGACCGGTCACTACGAGGGAACGGCGCTCAACTCCGATCGCCAACTCTGGAGCGTAGCGGGAACGCTCGCGGGGACGTTCCGTCTCCTCTTTGGCATGCGGCTCGAAACCGATCGTTTGGCGTTCCGTCCGATGGTGCCTCCGTCGTACGCCGGCGAGCGCACGGTGCGTCGGCTGCGCTACCGCCATGCGAGCCTGACCATCACCGTGCGCGGATTCGGCGACTCGGTGCGCTCCGCGATCCTCGATGGGAAGCCGGCGCGGCGCGCGGAGGTCATGGCCGCGACCACGGGCGCGCACACGTTGGAGATCACGATGAATGGCCGGTGGCGCGGCACCACCGTGCACGAGGTGTCGAGCCGCTTCGCGCCCGCGACACCACGTGCCGAGCTGCGCGGCGATGCGTTGGTTTGGAACCGCACCACTGGCGCGGCACGCTACGTCGTCTACCGCAACGGTGCCGCGCTTGCGCGCACCATGGGGACGCGCATCGCGGTCCGTCCCGGGGACGCGCTCGATGAGTATCAGGTGCTCGCCATCAGCGACGCGGGTGACGAATCCTTCCTCAGTGAGCCGGTACGCGTGGTAGCGGGCGATGCGGTGATAACGGCGAAACCGGGGACGACCGATCTCGAGCGCGACCAGCCAGGCTTCAGCGGCGCCGGCTACGCGCGGCTCGCGATCGATCGCAATGTCAGCGTGCGCTTCGAGGTGCGCGTGGTGCGGGAAGGCACGTACTCGATCGACGTCCGCTACGCGAACGGGAATGGCCCGGTGAACACTGAAGACAAGGTTGCCGTGCGTACGCTGTTGATCGATCGCGATACCGCGGGCGTGATCGTGATGCCGCAGCGCGGCGTCGATCGATGGTCGGAGTGGGGATGGAGCAGCGCGCTGATTGCGCCGCTGCGCGCGGGACCGCATACGCTCACACTCACCTACTCGCCGAGCGATGCGAACATGAACCGCCAGGTCAACACGGCGCTGGTCGATCACCTGCGTCTGACGCGGCTTGCGGATGCCGATCGAGGCTCGAGATGAAACAGCTCACCCGCACACTCACGCTCTCACTCGCGCTCGGCGCGGGTCTCCCGTCCATCGGCGTGGCGCAGGCGGGCCACTTCTCGCCACCGGCGTGGAGCGAGCACGCGGTCATCTACGAGGTGAACGTCAGGCAATACACGCCTGAGGGAACGCTCGCCGCGCTGCGCCGTCACCTGCCGCGACTCGACAGCCTCGGCGTGGACATTATCTGGATGATGCCGGTGCAACCGATCGGTAAAGTGAGCCGAAAGGGATCGCTCGGCAGCTACTACTCCATCTCGAATTACACGGCGATCAACCCCGAGCACGGCAGCGCGTCCGACTTTCGCGCGTTCGTGGATGATGCGCACAAGCGGGGGAAGAAGGTCATCCTCGACTGGGTGGCCAACCACACGGCGTTCGACCACAGCTGGATCACGCAACATCCCGCTTGGTACGTGCACCGCGCCAACGGCACCATCTCTTACGCGCGCGATAACGAAGGAAAGGAGACCGACTGGACCGATGTCGCCGAGCTGAACTACGATCAGCCGGCCATGCGGCGTGCGATGATCGCCGCGATGCGCTGGTGGGTGGACACGATGAACATCGACGGCTTCCGGTGCGATGTCGCGGGCGGCGTGCCCGTGGATTTCTGGGTCGAGGCGCGCGGGGCGCTCACCAAAATTCGCCCGGACCTATTCTGGCTCGCGGAAGCGGAGAGTCCGGAGACGCACAAGGCGTTCGACGCGACGTACGGCTGGGAACTGCATCATCTGCTCAACGACATCGCGCAGGGGAAAAAACCGACGGGAGCGCTGAACGACTACTTCGCGAATCAGCGGCGGCACTACCCGCCAGACGCGTTCCGCATGTACTTCACCAGCAATCACGACGAGAACAGCTGGAATGGCACCGAGTTCGAGCGTATGGGTGCCAATCACCTGGCGTCGTTCGTGCTCGCCGCGACCGTGATGAACTCCTTCCCGCTCATCTACACCGGACAGGAAGCAAGTCTCAACAAGCGCCTCCGCTTTTTCGAGCGCGATACCGTGGACTGGAAGGGACCATCGCTCGCGGGCTTCTACCACGCGATGATCGAGCTGAAGCACACGCAGCCGGCGCTCGCGAACGGGGCGTGGGGC
>JALZAE010000014.1 GCA_030948535.1 Gemmatimonadota bacterium
CCCGATGCCCGATGCCCGATGCCCTTGTCTGACGCCCGACGCCCGACCCCCGACGCCGATTCGAGGGAGCGAGAACACCGCACGGGAATTGGCTACGATTCGCATCGTTTCGCCCCGGGCGGGCCGATGCGGCTCGCCGGAGTCGAGATCCCAGCTGCCGTTCATCTCATCGGACATTCCGACGGCGATGCGGTCTGCCACGCGGTGACCGACGCAATTCTCGGCGGCGCCGCGCTCGGCGACATCGGGACGATGTTTCCGGACACGGACGCGGCGAACACAGGACGCGATTCGCTCGAGATGTTGGCGGCGGCGGTCGACCGGGCACGCATGAAGGGGTGGCACGTCGTCAACGTCGATGTCGCCGTGGTGACCGAAGTGCCGAAGCTCGCGCCCCATCGCGACCTGATGCGTGACAATCTCTCGCGAGTGCTCGGCGTTGGTACCGGCGCGGTGAGCATCAAGGGAAAAACCAACGAGCTCATGGGATGGATCGGCCGAGGCGAGGGATTGGCCTGCATCGCTGTCGCCACTATCACGCGCAAGGGCGGCGAGTAGTGTGGACACGTTTTTCGCCTGGCTGACCGAGCATCCAACGCTCGCGCTGTCCGACGCACTCGTGGCCGCGGCGGCGGTCGAAAGCATCTTTCCATTCTTGCCCGCGGAGACGGCAGTTGCCTTCGGTGGCGCGCGGTGAAGGCGACCGATGAGATCGCACGCGCCTTCCTGCTCGAGCGATTCCTCGACTTTCTCAAGATCGAGCAGGGCTCAGCGCGCAACACGGCCGACGCGTACTCGCGCGACCTCGAGCGGTTCGCGGTCTACGCTCGCACGAAGGGCGCGAGCTCCCCGCGCGATGCGACCGCGCGCCAGTTGCGTGAGTACGTGTACCATCTGAAAGACCTCGGCTTGGCGCCGACGTCGATTCGCCGCAACGTGTCTGCCGTGCGCACGTACTATCGCTTTCTGCTGGGCGAAGGGCTCGTCGTCAGCGATCCGAGCGAGCGACTCGAGACGCCGAAGCGGTGGCGAACGCTGCCGGACGTGCTCACCGTCGACGAAGTCGAGCGATTGATCGCCGCGCCGACCCTCGACGAGCCGTTCGCGTTTCGCGATCGCGCGATGCTCGAGCTCGCCTATGGCGCCGGGCTTCGCGTCTCCGAATGGATCTCGATCGGCGTACGGGATGTCATGCTCGACGACGCACTCGTGCGCGTCTTCGGCAAGGGAAGCAAAGAGCGGCTGGTGCCGATCGGCCGGCGGGCGATCGGGGCGATCGCGGTTTACCTGCGCGAGCTCCGGCCGCGCCTGGAGCGCGGCGGCGGAAAGTCCGTCCTCTTTCTGAACGCGCGGGGAACGCCGCTTTCACGCATGGGCGCCTGGAAGATTCTACGCAAGTACGTCGACAAAGCGGGAATCGAGAAGCGCGTCACCCCGCATACACTGCGGCACAGCTTCGCCACGCATCTGCTCGAGGGAGGCGCCGATCTTCGTGCCGTACAGGAGATGCTGGGCCACGCCGACATCTCGACGACCCAGATCTATACGCACGTGGACCGTGAGTACCTGCGCAGCGTGCATAAGCAGTTTCATCCGCGCGGATGACTGTCAGGCGTTGCCCGCGCGGAGGTTCGCCTCACGGCCCGGCGGGCATATCTTTCCCGCATGATCCTCGTCATCGACAACTACGACTCCTTCACCTACAACCTCGTGCAGTATCTCGGCGAGCTTGGCGCGGAGCCGGTCGTTCGGCGCAACGATGCCGTGACCGTCGATGAGATCGGCGCGATGAAGCCGTCGGCGATCGTGTTGTCGCCCGGCCCATGCACGCCCTCCGAGGCCGGCATCACCGTTCCCGTCGTGCGGAGATGGGGCGCACACATTCCGATCCTCGGCGTGTGCCTCGGGCACCAGGCCATCGGTGAAGCGTACGGCGGTCGCGTCGTACGTGCCCGGCGGGTGATGCACGGAAAGACCTCTCGCGTCGTGCACGATGGGGGCACCATTTTTCGTCAGTTGCCATCGCCGCTGGAGGTGATGCGCTACCATTCGCTGATCGTCGAGCACGACTCGCTGCCGGAGGAGCTCGACATCATCGCGCGGGCCGAAGACGACGCAAACGAGATCCATGCGGTTCGGCACAGGCAGCATCCGGTGTGGGGCGTGCAGTTTCATCCCGAGTCCGTTCTGACCGTTCACGGCAAGCAGCTGCTCGCCAATTTCCTCGACCAGACTCTCGCGTGAACCGAACGCTCCACCGATGGTTGATTGTGGCCGCCGCGGCATGTCTGGCGACCGTCTCGAAAGTCGCGTCGGCGCAAGAGCCGACGGTCGTCATCCGAGGTCCCGTGCGCGGCCGCGCTGCCACGATCCTGTCCGAGGCGCTTGCCAAGCCGCATCATATCATCGTCGGCAACGGGCAGCGCGTTGACCTGCGGCGCGATACGACCTACACGACGACGGTGATCGTACTCGGCGCGCGCACGACGGTTGCCAGCACGGTGAACGGCGACATCATCGTCGTGAACGGCGATCTGTTCCTGCATCCCGGCGCCGTGATTCACGGACGCGCCGTCGCCATCGGCGCGGGCGCGTACAATTCGGCGTTGGCGAAGGTCGACGGCGGCGGCGAGAGCTTCAGCGATGCGGCATGGGAAGTCTCGAGTACACCGACCGGCATCGAGCTGTTGGACGTCGGCATGCGGGCCGAGCCGGTCGCGCTGGTCGTTTTTCCCCTCGCCTACGGCTTTCGCATTCCCGAGTACAATCGCGTCGACGGTCTCGTCATTCCGTTCGGGCCTCGCGTGAACCTGCTTGGCGGCCGAGCGACGATCGATCCGATCGTCACCTATCGCTCGAATCTCGGTGAGGTCGACCCGAGTGCCGCGGCGACCCTCCGGCTCTCGCGCGATTGGACGATCGACGGCGAGGGCGGGCGGGCCACCTTCTCGAATGACCGGTGGATTCAGTCGAACCTTACCAACTCGATCTCATCGTTCCTTCGAGGCATCGACTACCGCAATTACTACCGGGCCAACTTTGCAACAGCGCGACTCAGCCACTTGTGGCAGACCACGGGTGCAGACGTCCGCGCGTGGGTCGGGGGTCAGACCGAGCGCTCTTGGTCGGTCGCGGCGGGCGGGCCGTGGAGCTTTGCCCATCGCCGGGACACCGTCGAGGGAATGACCCGCCCAAATCCGATGGTCGGCTCGGACCGTCTCTCCTCGGCGCTTGTCGGTGGAAGCTTCGACTGGCAGTCCCAAGATGTGCACGCGACGCTGCGCGCCGAGCTGGAAGTGCCCTTCCAATCGCCGGGTGACGGTCACTTCTATCCCACGGTGATCGAGGGCCGCGTCGGCTTTCCGACCTTCAAAGACCAGCGACTCGACCTCTTCACCCATGTGCTGGTCACCTTCGGCGACACCGCGCCGCCCGTCCGCTTCGCGTACTTCGGCGGGCAGGGAACGATCCCGACGCTCGAGCTGCTGTCGCGCGGCGGCGATCAGCTCTTTTTCTTCGAGAGCGATTACACGATCCCGGTCGCCAAGTGGGAAGTTCCATTTCTTGGCTCGCCGACTTTCATGATTCGCCATCTCATTGGCGGCGCCGATGTGCACCGGCTGGGCAGGTTCGACCAGAACATCGGCCTTCGCGCGCAATTGAGCTTCTTCAGGGCCGAATTCTTCTTCGATCCGTCGAGTCACAAGTCGACGGGCGGCCTCGGCCTATCGCTGGTGCGCTGAACGCGATTTTCTTTGCGCCGTCACGCTCTTTTCGGTATCTTTCCGGGCGTGAAATTTTCACCGCGGCGCGACCCCGTTCCTCCGTTGTGCGCTCGCTGGCCGTGATTCCGGCGCGCCTTGGCGCCACCCGGCTCCCCCGCAAGCCGCTCCGCCTTCTCGCCGGCGCTCCGCTCGTCGTCCGCGTTTGGCAGCGCGTCTCAGATCTCGATCTCGCGGACCGCGTCATCGTCGCCACCGACAGCGCAGAGGTGGCCGACGCGGTCGCTGCCGCGGGGGCCGAATGCGTGATGACGCGCGCCGATCACGCTTCGGGTACCGATCGCGTCGCGGAGGTTGCTAGCCGTCCCGAGCACGCCGGTGTCGACGTCATCGTCAACGTGCAGGGCGACGAGCCATTCGTCTCCGCGGACGCCATACGCGGCGCGACCGAGATGGTATCGAGCGGCGCATTTTCACTCGGGACGGCCGCGGCGCGGATCTCGCCGACCGCACTCGCATCGTCCAACGTCGTCAAGGTCGTGCGCGCCGACGACGGCCGTGCGATGTACTTTTCGCGCGCCGAGATACCATACCTTCGCGATCCGGCTGACGCGACGGAGCGCTCGTGCGTGGCGCGGCAGCACATCGGTGTCTACGCCTACACACCCGACGCGCTCGCCGCATGGATCGCGTTGCCGGTGCATCCGCTCGAGCGTGCCGAGCGGTTGGAGCAGCTGCGGCCGCTCGCGGCCGGAATGGCGATGGGCGTCGCGCTCGTCGATGCATCCCCGGAGCCGGGGATCGATACGGAAGAAGATCTCGTGAACGCCAACGCGCGCTGGACCGACTTCATTGGGGGACGGACGTGATTCCGACGACACCGATCCAGCAGACCACCAAGTACATCTTCGTCACAGGCGGCGTGGTATCGTCGCTCGGCAAGGGAATCGCGGCGGCCTCGCTGGGCCGGCTGCTCGTCGAGCGCGGGCTTCGCGTGACGATGATGAAGTTTGATCCATACATCAACGTCGATCCGGGCACGATGTCGCCGTTTCAGCATGGCGAGGTGTTCGTCACGGATGACGGCGCGGAAACGGATCTCGATCTCGGCCACTACGAGCGCTTTCTCGACCGGGCGTTGTCGCAATCCAACAACGTGACGACGGGCCGCATCTACCTGAACGTCATCACGAAGGAGCGGCGCGGCGAATACCTCGGCTCGACGGTGCAGGTGATTCCGCACATCACCGATGAGATCAAGGCCGCGATGAAGCGCGTCGCGCCCGACAACGATGTGGTGATCGTCGAGGTCGGTGGCACGGTCGGCGACATCGAGTCCTTGCCCTTCCTCGAGGCGATCCGGCAATTCCGGCAGGAGATCGGCCGCGACAACTCGATCTTCATCCATCTCACGCTCGTGCCGTTCATCCAAGCCGCCGGGGAGGTGAAGACGAAGCCGACGCAGCACTCCGTGCGCGACCTGATGGAGATCGGCATTCAGCCCGACATTCTGATCTGCCGGTCCGAGCACGCGCTGTCCGAAGACGTGAAGCGCAAGATCGCCCTCTTCTGCAACGTAGACTTCGGCTCGGTGATCGAGAGCCGCGACGTGCCGACGATCTACGAGATTCCCCTGTCGTTCCATGAGCAGGGACTCGACACGCGCGTCGCGCAGCGGCTGCAGCTCGGCCCACAAACGCCGAATCTCTCCGCGTGGCGGACCATGGTCGGCCGCGTGATCGCGCCGAAGTCGCGCGCGCGCATTGCGATCGTCGGGAAATACACGGCACTGATCGACAGCTACAAGAGCGTCCAGGAAGCGCTGATTCACGGCGGGATCGCCAACGACGTCGGCGTCGATCTCTCGTGGCTGTCGAGCGACGTCTTCACGTCGTCGGAAAAGGCCGAGACGATTCTGGCCGAGTTCGATGGACTGCTCGTGCCGGGCGGATTCGGCGTGCGCGGCGTCGAGGGGATGGTCGAAGCAATTCGCTTCGCCCGTGAGAGCGGGCTCCCGTTCTTCGGAATCTGTCTCGGGATGCAGACGGCGGTCATCGAGTTCGCCCGGGGCAAGTGCGGTCTCGACGACAGCCATTCGAGCGAGTTCGCGCCCGAGTGCGCGCATCCCGTCATCTCGCTGATGGAATCGCAGCAGCACGTCACGGACATGGGCGGCACGATGCGGTTGGGCGCATACCCCTGCCGCCTCAAGCCCGGCTCGCTCGCCGCGGAGATGTACGGCGTGCCGGAGATCAGCGAGCGCCATCGTCACCGCTATGAGTTCAGCAACGCGTATCGCGATCTGTTCTCGGAGAACGGAATGGTGCTCAGCGGCCTCTCGCCCGACGGATCGTTGGTCGAGATGATCGAGATTCCGGATCATCCGTGGTACATCGGCTGCCAGTTCCACCCGGAGCTCAAGTCTCGTCCCACGCGCCCGCATCCGCTCTTTGCCGGCTTCGTCGGCGCGGCGCTGAAGGCCAGTCGTGCGC
>JALZAE010000080.1 GCA_030948535.1 Gemmatimonadota bacterium
GGCTGAGGACGCGCCACAATAGCCATCGCGCATCCGCAGCGCCATCCTCAATCACGCAGTATTCATCAGCCTGCTAGTTGATGTTGCGCCCTCCGCTGCTCGACCACGCGCACCTACCGAAACGTGACCGTGCCAGTCTAGCTCGGCAGCCTCGTCATGCCGACATCATTTCAGTGCTCAAAGGAGCGGAACCGCGTCCTTCCACAACAGAAGCGTTATTCTGTACGCCGCACCCGCTGGCTACGAACCGCGCTTCGAGCGATAGGGACTCCTTGCACTGACCGCGCATGGAAGCCCAGCGCGGCCGTCGTGTACTCAAGGATTACATTTGGGGACTGCCGCCGACGATGATGCAGGCGAGCGTCGTCCGACTACGCGAGCTGATGCGATTTTGGTAGGTGCCGCTGGTGCCCCCACCACTTTCCAGCCCTTCGGTCCCCAAATGCAATCCGTGTCGAGTCAGTTCGCCGACTTTGTCGAACCACACTACGCGTCGCGTGCTGTACACACTTCCTCCCTCAAAATACGCCGGGTATTCCTCCCGGTAGGTGCGCGCGACGCGTCGGCAGTCCTACAGGGTTCCGCTGCCGCCACCAACGATGCAGACCAGCGTGGTCTGACCGTTCACGAGGAATTCGTTCTGGCAGTTGTTGCCATTGGTGCCGGCGAACGTAATGCCGTCGCTCGCGCCCTGAAACCCTTGCTGCGTCAGTTCGCGGAACGTACCGAACCGCTCGACGCGTGGTTTGTTGTACACCTTCGCCCTCCGTCTTTTCTCTCTCCGGGTCCCCCCCCGGCGGGTGCTCGACCATTTTGGCCGTCGTATGAGCTATCTACAATAATCGTGCGACAGTCAAACGCTAGACCCTCCTGAGCTCTCACCAAGCAGCTCCAAAATGTGCGCGAAGCCATATCCCATCCGATGCATCGGCTCGACGATGTGGTCGATTCTCGTCCCCGACGGCACCGTGGCGGCGAGCGGATCTCTAGCGCGTTGTAGTCACACGTCGGCGCGGCGCCGCCGACCGTCGTGCTGAGAAGCTCGCCGTTGGATGTGTAGCTAGCCATGCGCGAGCGGCGCGACGGTGAGCCGTCTTGGCGGCAATGCCCCGGCACGACATGAACCGGTGCTCCGCCGCGACTCGTTTCGAGGAGATGATCCCGACTGGACGCGACTTCTCGCCTAATCAATGCGTTCGTCGCGCAATATCGGATCCGTCCTCGTGAGGCGAATGAACGGGCGGCATTCGCAAGACACTGATGAATGGATCCCGCACCAATCGAGCACGCGAGTCGTGAAATGACCACGCGCAATCCCCTGCGCCGATTTCAGAACTCAGTTGAGCCGAAAGATGCTCAGCTGCGGATGGAGACCGGAGGACAATGGCGCTCCCCCCGAGGCCGTGAACCGAATCGTCGAGGCGGCCGAACCCGCCGCGGTGGACAGCTGGTAGAAGGACATCGTGCCCGGCACCATCGAGGCCGTTACCGTACCGGTGAGCGTCGTCGTGACGATCGGGAAGGGACGTGGCACGGTTGCGCTCGGCCCGGTCGCGTTGAACAACGCTTGGTACATAGTGCGCAGGGTCCGCGATACGAAGCGGTTCCGCGAAGGAATCGAAGATTTTGGCACGCCGACGATTGAATCTGTGTACAGCGCAAGACTAAAATCGCCGAACAGTGTCTGGAAGGCTTCGCCGGCTTGCGCGGCGATATTCGCCGTTCCCGTCAGGGTGCTCTGTTCGAGCGCTTTGTAGAACGCCGCGCCCTTCTGATCGCCGAGCCACCGCAACAGCAGCCAGTCTCCGCCGCGCCAGTTCAAGCCCCCGTCCGCGTCCGAGTGGAGGGTGATCGTCGTGGTATCGGTCTTGAGCAGATACAGGTAGGAATCGCCGAGCAGACCGCCGATGAACCCCTGGGACGAATCGGGAAAGAGTTGGGCCGGATTGGTGCGGCCCGTTGGCGGCGGGAATCGTTGTTCGTAGTAAATCGATCCGAGCTCCTCGGCGACGATGCTCATTCCCTCGTCGAGCCATCCCTCTTCACCGTTGCCGTGATGGGCGATCACATGTTGCGAGAACGAGATCAGGTGCTGCAGCTCGTGGAGGAACGTCGCCGGGGCGATGCGAACGAGCGACGCGACGCTGTGCGCGCAGCTGACCGTCGCGCTGGGATCGGGAACTAGGCCGAAATAGATCTCCCCTTGGTTGGAGTCGGCGCTCGTGCTCGACAAATCAAAGCCATCGAAAAAACCGGCGATGAAGCCGTTCGTGTTGCATTGCGCGGCCGGCGTCAGGGCGTTCGCCGTGGGCGAGAGCAACACGATCAAGCGCCCGTTCCCATCGATGTCCGACGGCGGACCGAACGCGTTCACCCCGAGTGGGAAGAGCGTCTGGTCGAATAGCTGGCCAAAGCCGTTCAGCTGATCCGGCGAAAATCCATCAGTCGGAGCCAGCGTGTCGACGTAGATGAGAATGTTGGATCCGATAAACAACAGCCTCCCGCTAACCGACGCGAACGTCGGGTTCGTCGGGTTCAGCGACGAGAGCACGCGAAAATCGCGAAGGCTCCCCAACGCCGGGGGGCCGCCCGGTTGCCGCGAGCCGCTGCTGCGCGAGCGCGCCTTTGC
>JALZAE010000092.1 GCA_030948535.1 Gemmatimonadota bacterium
GCGGGCCCGAACGCCGGCGCTCTCCGCCGATCGCGTGATACTCGGTGCCGTCATTGGACAACCGGATGACATACGGGACCGTCGCGAATCCCGGTGTCCATCGCACGTCGAGCCCGCCGATCTCCCGGACGTCGCCGAGGTCGAGCGTGATGGACGAGCCGCGCCAGTCCGTCGTCGTATCGCCATCGATGGCGAAGCGGGCGTCATGTCCGGGCGCCGAGCTCACCGCCGTCGCGACCGGCGTGCCGGTGAATGGCGACGACGGCGGACGCTCGGTGAAGGCAAGGTCGTCGAGCCAGACCGTTCCCTTACCGCCAGCGCCCGCGGTAATCGCGAACTCGATCGCGCCGACGCGTTGCATCTCGCTGTCGCCGGCTGGTCCCCAGGCGAACGAGATGTCGCGCTTCTTGCGCGTGACGGTCGTCCACTTCGCCGGAAAGGTGAAGTTGCGCGCGTTGTTCCACCACACGTTCTCGCCCGTGGGGTCGACGAGCTTGAACTCGAGGTTCTCCGTCGGCGCACTGCCGCGCATCGAGAAGGCGAACTGATAGTTCGCTGGCAGCGCGAGGTCGACCTTCTTGCGCGCGATCGCGTAGCCACCGCCGCCGTGGAAGTCGAAATCGAGACGCATCGCTTTCCCGTTCGCGCCCGGCGCGCTCGAGATCTTGAGCGTTACGCCTTCCGAGGGCGCGGCGGTCCAGCCGTCGAGCGTCTCGAAGTCGTCGAGCACTTCCGTGCGCGACTGCGCGCCGAGCAGACGCACGGCGCCGAAGGAGAGGATCGCGAGAGCGACGAACGCCCTCACTCCTTCACGCTTCCGACCATGATCCCCGCCACGTAGTAGCGCTGCAGCGCGAGGAACGCGATGAGCACCGGGATGATCGTCACCACCGAGCCGGCCATCATGAGCTCGGTGTCCTGCACGTGCTCGCCCGACAGATTCGCCAGCGCGACGGGGAGCGTGAAGCGGCGCTCGTCGCTCAACACGATCAGCGGCCACATGAAGTCGTTCCACGTCGCGAGGAACGTCCAGATCGCGAGCGTCGCCAGAATCGGCGCGATCACCGGCAACACCACCGAGCGATAGACGCGCAGCTCGCTGGCGCCGTCGATCCGCGCGGCATCGAGCAGATCGTCGGGGATCGCCAGCGCGTACTGCCGGATCAGGAAGATACCGAAGATGCTCGCCAGCCCCGGAATGATCACACCCCAGTAGGTGTTGATCAGTCCCTCCGCCTTCAGGATCAAAAAGAGCGGGAGCATCGCCACCTGCACCGGGATGACGAGGCCGGTCGCGAGTGTGCCGAACAGCCGGTCGCGCCCCTTGAACCGCAGCTTCGCCAGCGCGTAGCCCGCGAGCGAGTTGATCACCAGCGACAGCGTCGTCACCATGATCGCGACGAACGCGCTGTTGATCAGGTAGCGGCCGAGGTTCAGCTTGCTGAACAGCGTGCGATAGTGCTCGAGCGTGATCGTCCGCGGAAAAAGACTCGGCGGATAGCTGTTCGCCTGGCCCGTCGGCATGAACGACGCGGACACCATCCAGATGGTCGGGAGCAGCGCCAGGAATGCGCCCCCGATGAGGAGCCCGTAGAGCACGGCGCGGCCGAGCGATTTGCGCGCTCCGTTCGACTCACTCATGCGCGCTCCCGCTGCAGCCACATCTGGAGCAGCGTCCAGGCGAGAATGATGATGAAGAGCACGAAGGCGATCGCCGCGGCGAAGCCCATCCGCCACCAGCGAAATCCTTCCTCGTACATGAAGAGCACCAGGCTCGTCGTCGCGCGCAGCGGGCCGCCGGCGGTCATCACGTACGGCTCGGAGAAAAGCTGGAAGTAGCCGATCATCGTCACGACGCCGACGAAGAGAAACGTCGGGGCCAACTGTGGAACCGTGACGTGCCAGAACTGGCGCAGCGTATTTGCGCCATCGAGGTTCGCCGCTTCGTACAGCTCGCCCGGGATCGCCTGCAAGCCGGCGATGAAGATCAGCATGTTGTAGCCGAAGTTCTTCCACACGGCGAGCATGATGATCGCCGGCATTGCCCAGTGCGGATCGCCGAGCCAGTCGATCGGGTGCACGCCGACGAAGCCAAGCGCGTAGTTGAGGAGGCCGTAGCGCGGGTGATAGAGGTAGCGCCACACGATCGCCACGGCCACGAGCGTCGTCACGAAGGGCGTGAAGTAGATCGTCCGAAAGACGCCGCGAAAACGGATCGCCTTTGCGTTGACGAGCAGCGCGGCACCGAGGGATGTCGCGACCGTGAGCGGCCCGCCGACCAGTGCGAAGTAAAAGGTATTCTTGAGCGCGATCCAGAACGTCGGGTTCTGCAGCAGGTCGGCATAGTTGCGGAAGCCGACGAATCGCGTGTTCGACACGTCGCCGACGGCGTAGATGTCGAAGTCGGTGACGCTGAGCAGTAGCGACGCCGTGACCGGGAGGAAAAAGAAAACGCCGATGAGGATCAGCGCCGGCGCGAGAAAGAACCACGCCGCCTTTGCCTGCGTCCGCTCAATCGTCAGTACACTCATCGCGCCGCGACGTCGCTCATGGGGTGACTGCCGCCCGCCGCCCGACGCCCGACGCCCCGCGCGCGGAATCGCGCGCCAACATCCAGCGCCGTTTTTCCAGGATGCGATTCACATCCTTGTCCAGATCCGCAAGCGCGCGCGCCGACGGGACGTTGCCGCGAATGCTCTTCTCGGCCGCTTCGATCACCTTGCTGGCGATCAGCTCCATCTCCGGCACTTTGGGCAAAGGACTGACGCGCTGCAGCTGAGCGTAGAACTCGCGCTGTGCCGGATCTTTCGTCATCGATTTGTCTTTCCAGGCCTCGAGCCGCGCCGGCAAATCACCCGTCAGCTTGGCGAATCGCACTTGCTGCTCGGGACGCGACAGAAACTCGGCCAGCTTCCAGGCCAGCGTCTGATGACGCGATCCCTTGAAGAGTACGATGCTCGCGCCGCCGGCTGTCGACACGCGCGACGAATCGCCGTCGGGTCCCGGAAATGGCGAGGCGGCCCACTTGTCCTGCATGTCCGCCGGCAGACGCCTGCGGAATTCGCCGATGTTCCACGGACCGGTCGGATACATGGCGAAGGTGCCGCGCGCGAACTCCTGGTAGACGTTCGCGATGTCCTGATTGCCGGCGACGGGAGCCAGACCATCCTTGAACAGCGACACGTAGAAATCGAATGCCCGGCGAAAGGGTGGATCGGAAAAAGCGCCGTAGCGCCCGCCGTCTTTGAGCAGCGGCGAGCCCGCCTGCATGCCGAGGATCAGCGGCTGCGTCCACTCGTTCGTCGGCAGAAAAATCGCGTAGCTGCCCGCGCCTTGCTGTTTCTTCACCGCTTCCATTGCCGCGTGCCAACCGGTCCACGTGGTCGGAACGCTGTCATAGCCGGCGCGCGCCAGCAGATCCTTTCGGTAGAACATCACGCGCGTGTCGACGTACCACGGGATGCCGTACGTCACGCCGTCCATGACGTTCGTCTCCCAGATACCCTTGAAGTACGCGTCCTTCTTGAGTGTCTTCGACGCGGCGATGAACGGATCGAGCGGGCGCAGCGCGTCGAGTGCGACGAACTCGGCGATCCACGTGTTGCCGAGCTGCGCCACGTCCGGCGTCGCGTTTCCCACGAACGCGGTGAGCAGCTTCTCGTGGGCAGCGGTCCAGGGGATCTGCTGCACGCGCACGTGCGCGCCCGGATTCTCGCGCTCGAAGTCGGGCATGAGCTGCTGCACGACCTCACCCTCGGCCCCGAAGGCCCAGAAGCGAATCTCTTCGTTCCCGGCGTCGATCGGCTTGATGGTGCACGCCACCAGCGCCATCACAGCCGCCCCGGTGACGAGGCGCGTGGGGGTCAACATTTGCCGGCGAGCCAGCCGCCCTCGAATCCCATGCGGCACAGGCCACGGATGACGGCGGGATGCGTGCGCATGCGGTCCCAGACGAGGCCGCTGCGGTAGTTCTCGATCATGGCGATGATGGGGCCTTGATCGATGCCGAGATACTGCGTGCCGATCCACGCCTTGCCCGGAACGACGCGCCCGTACTTGGCCGGAAATCCAATGGTCGCGAACGTTGGGTTGAAGGCGTCGAGAAATCCGTATTTCGTGAACAGATCATCGCCGTACCGCTCGCGCATCGCGCGCAGCGCCGCGACAGTCTCGTTCGGCGCGAAGGGGATCGAGCCACCAACGGCGGTCGGCGCGATGGTGCCATCGTCGCGCACTTCCTTCGCGGCAGCCCCGCGCGCCGCGTATGTGAAAAAGCGACGTGGCGTACCGCCGATGCTGACGGTCGTGTCGATGGGGCCGTCGGAGGCCGTCACTCCCCAGACGCTGGCGTCGTAGCCCTTCCACTTGTTCGGATTGTCCGCGGCGTAAGCGCGCTGCGAGAGCGTCGCGCGTCGCGAGTTCTCGAAGTAGTCGATGCCATGCGCGCGGATGTACGGATCCTGGATGCCGCGGAAGTCGACGTACATGTGCGAGTACTGATGACCGAACAGCGGTGGGAAGTTCACATGCTCGTAGCCGTAAAACGCGCCCCATGAGTTCGTGCTCTGGTACGCATCCCACGCACTCTTGTCGAGCGGCGACGTTGGCGAGCCGAGCGCGAGAACGTAGAGGATCATCGCTTCGTTGTAGCCGTGCCACTCGGACGAGATGAAGCCGCTCTCCGGCTTCCATCCCATCGAGACGTACGGCGTGCGCGCGAGCATGTAGCGCCAGTCGATGCGGCGGTAAAGTGAGTCGGCGTACGCGCGGATCGCCGTCTCATCGGCGCCGGGTCCATCGAAGTACTGTCCGGCGAACAATACGCCCGCAATCAGCAGCGACGTGTCGATGCTCGAGAGCTCGACATCCTTGTAGCGACGCCCGCTCTCCATGTCGAGGAAATGATAGAAGAAGCCGTGCGCGCCGCCGACGTTCGTCGCGTCGGCGCTCTGCGGCAGCGCGTACAGGAATCGAAGCGTGAGCAGCGTGCGCGCGGCGGCGTCGGCGCGACTCACATACTGGCGCTCCACGCCGATCGGATACGCCGTGAGCGCGAATCCCACCGCCGCGACGCTCGAGAAGGGCGGCTCGGGCCAGCGGTCGGGCGCGAGCCCATTTCGCGGATTCGTCGTCTCCCAGAAAAAATCAAAGGTGCGCCGCTCGAGCGTGTCGACGAACGCCATGTCGGCGGGGCCGAGCGGCGGAGCGGGGACGGTCGTCGCAACGGCGCCGTTGGTCCCGCTGGTGCTGGAGCAGGCCGCAATGGCGACCGCCAACGCACCCGCAAAAACACGTGCGCGAAGCACGCGGGGCAGTCGTGCCCGCATGCTTCGCGCAACCCCGGACGGCCAGCTCGGCCCGTCCGGGGATTCATGTGCGATCCGCGCCACTTACCGCGCGCGGCCGAAAAAGTCGTACGTCACGCCGACTTGAAAACGGCGTGGATCAGAGATCGTGCAGTTCGCCAGACCGAAGCCTGCATCCGGAACCGTCGTGCCCGGCGTTGCGCCTGGCTGCGAGATGACGTTGTTGTAGCAGCCAAGGTTCTGCGAGTTCAACACGTTGAACACCGAGCCCGTGACGGCGACTTCGTTGCCGCCGACGTTCACGAAATTCTTGCGCAAGCGCAGGTCGACGTTCTTGAACCATGAGGAGCGCGAATAGCCCGTGACCACGCGCTGATTGCCGTTGGGCGGCGCCAGCTTGATGAACGCGATCTGCTGAATGGGCGTGCCTGAGGAGAACTGCCCGAGGCCGCTGAACTGGAGGCCCCACGCGAACGGCAAGTCGGTGATGAAATTTCCGACGAACTGATGCCGGCGATCGTCGGGGATGTAATGGCGCGCGTTGGGGCCGGCGGTGACCTGTGGGAAGCTGAACAGATCGTTACCCTCCGCCTCGGCCGCCGACAGCGTGTACGCGAGACCAGCGCCCCAGCCGAAATTCTTCTCGTTCTTCGTGTAGGGCTTGTTGAGCTGGAAGAGACCAGCCTTGTACCAGGTATGCACCGTATTGTTGCCGAGGAGCACCGTCTGGTATGCCGGAATGTTCGACGAGATGCAGCAGTCGTTCGTCGTCGGGTTGAGGCCGAGGTTCGCGAAGTCGAAGCTGAAGCCGTTGTAGCTCCGCGTGCCGTTGTACGTCGCGGAAGCGTTGAACTGCCCGAAGTCGTGGCGGATGCCGAGGCTCCACTGGTTGGACTTCGGCGGTTTGAGATCGTTCGGAATCAAGAACAGCTCCTGCGCCGGCGTCTGCGTCGCGATGAGCGCCTGCAAACCAGCGCGGCTCATGTACGACGGATTCCACCGGAAGGAGCCCGCGGGCACCGTCGCCGCCGTCGGCGACACGAAGTTGATGAAGTAGTTCGGATGCTGGCGGCGGTACGCCTCGTCGAGCGTCGCGTTGAACTGGAGACGATCGTAGAAGATGCCGGCCGCGCCGAACACCGTGGTCTTGCCCGCTTCATCGATCGCGTACGACGCGCCGATACGCGGCTGGAACGCCCCCTTGAACAGCTTCCGGTTGCTGCCGTTCGAGATGTAACGCTCGGGATCGAAAGTCTCGACGAGTCGGCTGGCGTACCTGCGCACCGAGTCGGCCACCGCGGCGGGCGTGACATAGCTGCGGTTGAACATCCCCGTCTCGATGTCCCAGCGCACGCCAAGGTTGATCAAGAGGCGCGACGTCGGGTTCCAATCATCCTGCGCGTAGATGCCAAACTGATTGTTGGTCTGCTTGACGTCGCCGTTGCCGAAGCCGTACTGCGCCTGCACGGGGTACGACGAGTTGTTCGCGTCGAACACGAACTTTGGATTCTCGTTCAACTGCTTGTTGAGATCGTACTTCGTGAAGTCGAAGCTGCTACCGATCTTGAAGACGTGCGAGCCGAACGCCTGCAGGCCGGTGTACGTCCAGTCGTCGCGCAGCGTCGTCCGGTCCTGCGTCAGCTTCTGGGCTGCATCGTCGCCGCCGATCCAGTAGTTGCCGAACGACACCGAGATCGGCGTCGTGAAATCGATCGGATCCTGATTCCAGAGGTAGTGCTGGAAGCTGAGCATGCCCTCGTTCGTCCAGTTGGCCGAGCTGTACGTGTGCCGCACGCGCCCGGTGTACACGTCGTTGCGGTGATTCTCGCCGCTCTGGTACGGACGCCACGAGTCGCCAAACTGGCCGCCGAAGCCGCGCGTGTCCGACTCCTTCCGGAGGTCGCCTTCGATGTCGAGACGCTGCTTCTCATCCGGCACCCAGGTGAGCTTGCCGAAGCCGAGGTGCTCGCGGAACGGAGAGTCGTGCGTCGTGTTGTTGAGCGCTTGGACGGCCGACGGGTAGTTCGCGATCTGCGTCGCCGACCCTCCGAGCCTCGTGAGCGCCGTGCGGTTCTGATAGTTCCCCTCGTACGAGCCGAAGAAGAACAGCTTGTCCTGGATGATCGGACCGCCGAGCGATCCGCCGACGAGGTAGCGCTGATAGTCTTGCTTCGCGGTCTTCGCGAGGATCTGGAAGGTGTCCTGCGCCACGAGGCTCTTGTTCTGGATCTCGGTGAAGAAGCTTCCCATCCAGTTGTTCGTGCCCGACTTCGTGACCGCGGTGATGATCGCGCTCGAGGCCTTCTGGTATTCCGCCTTGAAGTTGTTGGTGATGATGCGGAATTCCTGCACCGCGTTGCGCGCGAAGGGATTGCCCCGGCTCGCGTCCTGTCCGGCGACGCCGCCGGAGATGATGTCGTTCTTGTAGCTCGCGCCGTCGATGAAGACGTTGATCTGATCCGCGCCCTGGGCTCCGGCGGCGAAGGTCTTGCTCGTGCCGTTCACCCGGTCGGGCGAGATGCGCGTTCCGGGCGCCAGCGTCGCCAGGTCGAGGAAGTTGCGACTCGGCGTCGGCAGCTGCTCGATCTGCTGCGGCGTGACGTTGGTGGCGACTTCTGTGGTGCGCGTGTCGACCGCACCGGTACCGACCGCCACGACCGTCACGGCCGCGAGGTTTGCGGTGCTGTCGTTGAGCTGCAGATCGATCTGCGCGATCGTGCCGATCCCGACGTCGACCGTACGCTGCTGCTGCGCCGAGCCGATCCGGCGCGCGGTGAGCTGGTAGCGGCCGGGATTGAGACCGGACAGCGAGTAGAAGCCGTTGTCACCCGACACCGCGCCGCGCTGGGCGGCCGTCTCGGGATTTCGTGCGAGGACCGTCACCCCGGCGAGAGCCGCACCCGCGCGGTTCGTGATGAAGCCACGGATGCTACCGGTCGACGTCTGCGCGCCGGCCCCCTCCGTCAGGCCAAGCGACGCGACGAGCGCGACGATGGCCGTGACTACGAGCCGAAGGTGTGAACGGTTGCCTACAGAATACGTCCGCATGTGCCTTCCTCCATGATGTAGATGCGGGGTGCCGGTACCGCACTGCGGCAATGCTGGCC
>JALZAE010000118.1 GCA_030948535.1 Gemmatimonadota bacterium
CCTTCCCACCCGTGCGGACTCGATGGAAGCATGGTACCATATTGGCGAAGCACAGCTCGGTCGCGGGGCAAAGCGGAACGGGTGCGCGACAATGTCGCTCCTGCTCGACGATCCGAAGTGGGGGCGCGCAGCCACGGCAACGGTGAGGACGCAGTGCCAATAGCAGACACGCGAACCAACATCCGCACCACTCGCGTATTCGCCGAGCGCGCTCGGGCGTGACGAGTCCCCGACACGCCCAGTCAGCCGGTCCGGGCTCAGCGACCCATCCCGAGGGAGACATCGTCGTCCACGTGTTCGGCCGTACCGACGTCGGCCGCATGCGCGAGCACAACGAGGACACGTTTCTCGTCGCCGATCTTTCGAGCGAGACGGCGTCGCCGCGCGAAAAGGTCAGCACGCATCTGCTCAGCGATGTCGGCTCGCTCTTCATGGTCGCCGACGGACTCGGCGGTGCGGCGGCCGGAGAGATCGCCAGCCAAATGGCCGTCGAGACCGTGTTCGACGAGATGCGCCGCAACTGGGTCAACGAGGCCGATCGGTCGCCCGAGGCGTTCGCGATCTCGCTCAAGGCGGCATGCGAGACGGCGAACGCGAAGATCAATGCGTTCGCGACGGCGCACCCCGAACATCGCGGCATGGGAACGACGGCGACGATTGCCGGTCTGCTTGGCGACACGCTGTACCTGGTGCAGGTCGGCGACAGCAGAGCGTATCTCGTGCGCGACTATCGCGTGCAGCAGATCACGAAGGATCAGTCGCTGATGCAGCGATTGATCGACGCGGGCGAGATGACGGAGGAGGAGGCGGAGCGCAGCGAGCGCCGCAACATCATCCTTCAGGCGCTCGGGCCGGAGCCGGTGATTCGCGTCGACCTCACCTATCAGCCGATCCGTCACGGTGACGCGCTCGTCCTATGCACCGATGGCTTGTTCGGCCAAGTGCGGCGCGACGAGCTCGAGGAAGTGATCCAGTTCGATCCCGACCTGGTGCAGATCTGCAAGGAGCTGATCGATCGCGCCAACGAGAGCGGGGGTCCCGACAACATCACCGTCATCGCGGCGCGCTTCGCCGGCCGCCGCCTCGACATCGCGGGCGAGGGCGATCGCATCGGACACGAGGTGTTCCCGGTGCCCGGCCTCGACTTCGCGCCGACCGAGGAGGAGATCGGCTACGTGCCGGTGGCGAAGCACACGGCGACGCTCAAGGCCGTGACCACGCAGCTCGAGGAATCGCACGCGCCGCATCCCGTTCGCACGCTGATGATCATTGCGGTGGTGACCGCGGTCGTCGCCGCGCTCGGCTTCGGCTTGATTCAGATGCTGAGGAAACCTTCGCGTCCCGCTCCTCGGCCGGCCCCTTCAGTGCAGACGCCCGCGACACCCACCTCGACTCCACCCACGGTACCGCCGACGGGCGCACGTCCATAGATCGGTGACCATCGAGCTGCGAGTTCTGAGCGGTGCGCGCAATGGACAGCACGACCGCTTCGCCAAATCGGTGATCACGCTCGGCCGGCATCCGCTCTGCGATTTCCGATTCGATCCCACGGAAGATCTCGACGTGTCCGCGCGCCACGCCGAGCTGCGGCTGACCGGCGGGCGCGTCTCGGTGCGCGATACCGGCAGCACCAATGGCACCTGGGTAAATGGTGCGCGAGTGAGCCGAGAGCGCGATATCGCCAGCGGTGACGTCATCTCGCTAGGCGAGATGGGTCCGCGCGTCGAGGTGCGTATTACCGCCGAGGGCGAAGCGCCCACGATTCGATCGCCAGCGGCGATGCCGGCGACGGCGATCTCGGCCTCCGATCCGAATCCGACCAAGCCGAGGCCCGCGCGGCCATCGCGCTCGACCACGATGCGGCTCATCGCCGTGATGGGCGAGCGCGTCGAGCGAATGCAGATGCTTTTGGGCGCGACGTTCGCGCTGCTCGTCGTGGGTATCGCCGCGGCGTACTGGCTCGGCGGACGCGGCACGCGCGCGCGCGACGCGCAGCTCGGAGACTTCACGAGGCGCATCGACAGCCTCCAGGCGTCGTACTCGACGAACGTCACCAAGCTCTCGGGACGTGTGGTCGGGCTCGACTCCTCGCTGCTCGGCGCGCAGCGAGAGCTACAGACGCTGCGTGCCGAAGCGGCGAGCGCGCGCGGCGGCCAGCCGGGCGCGCGGAGCGTCGAGCGCATCAAGACCGACGTCGACCGCGCGGTCACCAAGCAGCGAGCGATGCTCGGCGTCGATCACTCGGCGACGTTCGAGCGCAACGGTCCCGCGGTCGTGCTGCTGGCGGTCGAGCTGCCTGGGAAAGGGCCATTCACCGGCACCGGCTTCGCGGTGACGACAGATGGCACGATCGTGACCAGCAAGCACCTGGTGCAGAACGCCGGCGGCGAACGCGCGAGCAAGATCGTGATTCTGTTCGGCAACACACACACGTGGGTACCGGCGCACGTCGTGCGGGTGAGCGACAGCTCGGACGTCGCGCTGATCAAGGCGGACTCACCGGGACCGTTTCCCGTGGTCGAAGGAATCGCGACGAGCGACACGCCGCGCGTCGGCTCGCCCGTCTCGGTGATTGGATTTCCGCTCGGCGTCGAGCTGCCGATGGACAATGCCGGCACGGCATTCACCGCGCGATCCACGCTCGCGGCCGGGATGGTGAGCAAGGCGCTGCCGGAGCTGCTTCAGATCGACAGCTTCGCCGCCGAAGGATCGAGTGGCAGTCCGGTGTTCGACGCGACGGGCCGGGTGGTCGGCGTCGTCTACGGCGGGGCGAGGGAGAGCTCGGGGCGCATCGTGTTCGCGGTGCCAGCTTCGGCTGTCGCGAACTTGCTCGCGCAGCACTGAAACGCGAATTAGCGCTCAGCCGTGACGGCTGATCGTTCCGAGTATTCGCGCCCCTCTCGCACCCGTCGCACTTGGCACGTTGCCGGGCCGGCCCATCAAATTCAGATAGCCGAGGAGCGCGAAGGCGACAGCCTCCTTGGCTTCGGCATCGAAGAAGACGTCGTCGAAGATGCGGACGGTGCGCGGCGCGAGCGCCGCTGAGATCGCGTCGACGAGTGTGCTGTTGCGAGTGCCGCCGCCGGAGAGGATCACGTCATTCGCCTCGTTAGGCACCCATCGCGCGTAGGCGTCGCCGATGCTGCGGGCGGTGAGCAATACCGCGCTCGCGATGATGTCTTCGTGCGTCGCCGCGGGGCGCGCGCGCCGGCACGATGCGATGAAGCGGTCGATGAACGCGCCGCTGAATTGCTCGCGGCCAGTCGACTTTGGTGGATCGGCGAGAAAGAATCCGTCATTCAGTGCGTCGCTCACCACCGGCTCGAGTGGCGATCCGCGACGGGCCATCGCGCCATCGTCGTCGCGGCGAAGCGTGGGGACCAGCGCCTGGGTGACGGCGTCGATCACCACGCAGCCAGGCCCCGTGTCGAACGCGCGCACGGGCCGCGGCGCTCCAGCGGGCGGCACGACACTCACGTTCGCGATGCCGCCGAGATTCTGCAGCGCGCGCCATTCGTCCGGGGCGGCGAAGAGGAGCGTATCGGCG
>JALZAE010000144.1 GCA_030948535.1 Gemmatimonadota bacterium
CCGCGGTGGTGACCGGCGCGGGCGAGTTGTCCGTGGAGCTTCTCGTGTGCGCGGTCATCCGCAGCGCGGACGAGCCGGTGTCGAGTGCCGGCGTGCGGCGCGCGCTCACCAGCGCGCTTCAGCGGGCGGCCGATTGGCAGATCTCCGAGCTCGCGGTCGTGCCGTTCGGCTTGGGCGCCGGCAATCTCGACCTCGAGGAGAGTGCCGCGATCACGGCCGACGTGCTCACCCGCCACCTCGCCGGCGCGCGCTATCCGAAGCACGTGACGGTGATCGTCGAGAGCGACCGTGAAGCGGAAGAATTCTCCTCGCGGCTCGGCACCGCGCCGCACGCGTGATGAATCGTCGCGGGGTCGCCGTGTCGGTCGTGCTGCTCTGGCTCGCCGGGCTCGGCCTGCTCGGCCGGCGCGAGCTGATGCGCGGCGAGCCGGAGCGGTTGGCGCAGGCGGCCCTGCTCGTCTCGCCGAGCGCCGAGTTCTACGCCGTGACGCAGCGCGGGCGCCAGATCGGCTTCGCGTCATCGACGATCGACACAACGACGAATGGCGTGAGCATCTACGATCTGTTCGTCGCCGACATCGCCGCGGACAGCGCATTTCACCGGACGTCGGCGCGTCTGCTGTCGAAGATGAGCCGGTCGCTCCGTCTGCAGAGCTTCGTGTTTCAGTACGGCCCGCAGAGCAGCGGCATCAACGCGACTGGAATGGTGAACAGCGATTCGTCGCTGACACTCGTGATCACGCCGGGTGGATCGAGGCCGGATACGCAGCACATCGCGCTCAATGGCCCGCTCTTGCTGCCGAACGCGGTTCCCCTCGCCCTGGCGCTGGCGCATTCGCCCAAGGTCGGCAAGCGCTACACGTTCAACGTGTTCGATCCGCTCTCGATGAAGCCCGGACCGATCACGCTCCGTGTGTTGGCGGAATCGTTGCTGATTGCCAGCGACAGCGCGGTGATGGATACCATTCGCAATCGATGGGTGGTGGCGCATCTCGACACCGTGAAGGCATGGCACATCGAGCCGGACTCGGGATCGTCGTCGGCCGGAATGCTGAGCGGATGGGTCGACGAGCGCGGGCGCATGGTCCGCGCAACGGAGTTCGGCGGCTTCGTGCTCGACCGTCGCGCCTTCGAGATCGCGTACAAGAACTGGACGCTCGACCGCGCCGACGGCACGCATGCCAGCTCCGCGGAGGACATTCAGGAGACAACGGCAATCGAGGCGTCGGCGCCGATCAAAGACAAGCGCTCGGTGACGTTACTGCGATTGCGTCTTCGCGGCGTCGATCTGGCGAGCTTCCCCGCGCTGAGCGGCGGACGGCAGGCCACGATGGGCGACACGCTGGCGATCCATCGCGAGACGGAGGACGCGATGGTCGCACGCTACCAGCTGCCGGCCGATGGTCGCTTCGCGCAGTGGACGCAGCCGGAACCACTGATTCAGTCGGATGACCGAACGATCCGCGAGGTGTCGAAGCGCATCCAAACCGCGCGCGACATTGGCAGGACTACGCGACGCGTCGACCGCGACCCGCGCGTGGTGGCCGAACGACTCAACCAGTGGGTCTTCGCGAATCTCGAGAAGAAGGTCAGCCTGAGCGTGCCGAGCGCGATCGACGTGCTGCACCGGCATCGCGGCGATTGCAACGAGCACACGGCGTTGTACATCGCGCTGGCCCGCGCCGCTGGGTTGCCCGCGCGGGGCGCGGCCGGCCTCGTCTACGTCGACGGCAAGTTTTACTACCACGCGTGGCCCGAGGTCTATCTCGGTACGTGGGTGCCGGTGGATCCGACCTTCGGCCAATTCCCGGCGGACGCGTCGCACGTTCGCTTCGTCAGTGGCGGATACGTGAAGCAGGCGGAGCTGCTCAAGCTCGTCGGCAACCTCCAGATCGATGTGCTCGCCTCCGAGACTCAAACGCCATGATCGAGCTTCGCTCTCTCACGAAACGCTACGGCACCTTCACGGCGGTGGACGCCATCGATCTCGACGTGCCGAAGGGCCAGCTGTTTGGATTTCTCGGGCCGAATGGCGCCGGCAAGACGACGACGATGCGAATGATTGCCGGCATCCTCCAGCCGACAAGCGGAGTCGTTCGGGTCGGCGGCGTGGATGTGATGCAGGATCCGATCGCGGCCAAGCAGAAGCTCGGCTTCATCCCCGATCGCCCCTTCATCTACGAGAAGCTCACGGGGCGTGAGTTCCTGCGCTTCGTGGCGGGGCTCTATGGCCAGCGGGGCGCGACAGTCGACCGCCGGCTGGAGGAGCTGCTCGCGTTGTTCGATCTCTCCGAGTGGAAGGACGAGCTTGTCGAGAGCTACAGCCACGGCATGCGGCAGAAGCTCATCATCTCGAGCGCGTTCCTGCACCGTCCTGAAGTGATCGTCGTCGACGAGCCAATGGTCGGCCTCGACCCGAAAGCGGCGCGCATCCTCAAGGATCTCTTCCGCGAGTACGTGCGGCGCGGCAACACGATCATGATGTCGACGCACACGCTCGAGGTGGCCGAGAGCCTGTGCGATCGCATCGCCATCATCCAGGGTGGAAAGATTCGCGCGTGCGGCACGATGGCCGAGCTGCGCGTGAACGCCGGCGGCGCCGGTCTCGAGGAGCTGTTCCTCCGCCTCACGGGCGACAACGCGGCGCGCACGCTGGTCGACGTGCTCGATGTCTGACGCCGCGGCGGCGAGCGAGCCGATCCCGCATCGCACGTCGCAGCCGGTCGCGATCGGTGCGCAGGCATCGATCGGGCACTTGCTCGGCCCCAAGCTGCTGACGGCACGCGCGCGCGCGACGAAGGGACAGCGCAAGCGCCGTGGCCGGTGGGTTCTCCTCGGCGGTACGGCGCTGATCTTCTGGGCCGGCATCCTCAAGGTCCTGACGTCGCTGCTGTCCTACTTCCGCGGCGTGCCCGAGATCGGTGCGCTGCTCGCCGGCAAGCTGCTCGGGATGATTTTCATCTCCTTCTTCTCGATCCTGCTGCTGTCGAACGTGATCACCGCGCTGTCATCATTTTTTCTGGCGCGCGATCTCGACATGCTGGTGTCGGGTCCAGTCGATTGGCTGACGCTGTATCTCGCCAAGTTGGCGGAGACGGTGGTGCACTCGAGCTGGATGGTGACGCTGATGGCGGTGCCGCTCTTCGCGGCGTACGGCATCGTGTACGAGGGGGGCTGGCTGTTCGCGCTCGAGGCGGCAGCAACGTTCATTCCCTTCCTGATCATCCCGGCGGTCATCGGCTCGGCGGTGACGATCACGCTCGTGAACGTGTTTCCGGCGCGGCGCACGCGCGACATTCTGAGCGTGATCGCGGTGCTCGCGGCGGGCGGATTGGTGCTGCTGTTCCGTCTGCTCCGCCCCGAGAAGCTGGTGCATCCGGACGAAGTCCGCTCGCTCGTCGGATTCATCGCGCTGCTGCGCACGCCGACGTCGCCGTGGCTGCCGAGCGAGTGGGTGCAGCGCGGCGTGATGTCGGCGCTCGTCGATCAGATCGATGGGCTACCCTACTACCTGTTGTGGACGACCGCGGCGGCGTTCGTCGTCGGTGGGGCGTTGCTGCACCGATCGCTCTACGCGCGCGGATTCACCAAAGCGCAGGAGAGCTCGGGCCAGTGGGCGCGCCGTCGCGCCAGCGGCGGCATCGTCTACGCGATGTTGGCACCGCTCGGCGCGCTGCGCCGCGAGCTGGTGATCAAGGAGATCCGACTGTTCTTCCGCGACAGCACGCAGTGGTCGCAGCTGATCCTGCTCGCCGTGTTGGTGGTGGTGTACGTCTTCAACATCAAGTTCTTGCCGCTCACCGGGGTGGGCGTGTCGCAAGTGTTGGTCGACATCGTTCCATTCGTGAATTTGGCGGTGTCGGGCTTCGTGCTGTCGTCGATCTCGGCGCGCTTCATTTTTCCGGCGGTGAGCCTCGAGGGGCGGACGCTGTGGCTGCTGCGCTCGAGTCCCATGCCGATGAAGACGCTGTTGTGGGCGAAATATTGGACCGGCACGCTGCCGCTGCTCACGCTGGCGCTGTTGATCGTGTTCGTCACCGACTCGCTGCTCAAGGTGAGCCCGTTCATGATGCTGGTGTCAGTCTTCTCGATCGCGTTCATGACGTTCGCGATCGCCGGACTCGCGCTGGGCTTCGGCGCGCTCTTTCCCCAGTACGAGACGGAGAACGCGGCGCAGATCCCGACATCGTTCGGCGGACTCGTCTTCATGATGACGTCCATCGCGCTCATCGCCGGCGTGGTGATCTTGGAAGCGCGGCCGGTGATCAGCTACATCTGCGTGCAGAACCGCATGCCGAGCTGTCGCGTCGCGGACGCGGGCACGATGGATTTGCTGATCGGCTTCGGCGGCGCGGCGCTGCTTTGCCTGCTCGCGACGTTCGTCCCGCCCGCCGTTGCGCTGAGAAAGCTGGAGAAAGGGGAGTAGGACGGGGCGGGGGTGCTATCGCCTAGGCTGAGCGATCGTCGGCGCCCGATGCGCGACGGACGGTAGGAAATGCCGCCAGTCTCTTTCCGCAGCTCGAGCAGAACTTCGCGCCGAGCTCTGGCCGCGGGCCGCAGCTGTCGCAGGCAACGCCGAGAACGCGGTAGCGGAGGATGGCGGCTTCCGCCTCATCCTCGGGCATGCTGTCCGATGAATCGCCGCCCGTCTCCTCGGCGCGCATCGCGGTCAGTGCTTCGCGAGTGTACTGCGACTTGAGCGCGGCATAGTCGCTGTCGGAGAGCTTGCCCGTCGCACGGTCGAACTCCACTTCGCGCAGCGCGGCGACCGCGATCGTACTCGGCGATTCGGCGCCGCGCGCGGCCTTCGACGTGCGATCGCCGTGCTCAGGCTGGCCGGAAAAGAGCGGGTAGAGCACGAAGGCCAGCGCGACGAGGGCGAGCACGGTGCCCAGCACCCAGGGCGTGATCATCGAGCGATCATCCGTCGTCGCGCATGGCGCGCTCCAATCGCGCCTGCTCGTCCGGCGTCGCATCGGACTGCGGAATCGCGACGACATCCGACTCCGGCCGCGCGACACGCCAACGCCTGAGCACGACCAGAATCACCGCCGCGCCTGTCGCAATCGCGGCGAACGGCATCAGGTATCCGGCCCAGTTGAACCCAGATCGCTTCGGCGCCATCAGCACTTTCTCGCCGTAGACGCCGGTGAACGCTTCGAGAATCTCGGTGGCGCTGTAGCCTCCGGCGACGAGCGTCTTCACATCACCATGCATTGCCGGCGAGACCGGACAGTTGAAGTCCGTCGTGCGGCAAGTGTAGACGTCGAGCGTGCAGGTACCGCACTGGCAGTGCAGCCGATGCTCGAGCGCGTCGCGCTCGAGGGCGGTGAGCAAGGGCGCGATCCCGCGCGGCACGCGCTTCACGGGACGATAGCCGCCCTCGTCCATCGGGGCCGCCATCGAGTTGCCGCCCTGCTGCGCGCGCGCGGACGTGGGCAGCGCGACCGCGGCGGCGCTGATCGCGACGGCGCGCAGAAAATTGCGGCGCGATGTGCGCTCGGTCATTCGCGCACCGAGAGCGTGAGAGGCTCGGTCTGCAGCGGCGTCGTATATCCGCCGTGCGTGGAGCGGCGCTCCGCCGCGGGCCACATCACGATCAGTCCACCGATCGCCATCACCATCCCGCCGAACCACACCCACACCACCAGCGGATTGAAGGTGATGCGTAGCTCCGCGGTCTCGCCGCGCACGCCGGCCAGCACGACGTACACGTCCTGCCGCGCGCCCTCGAGAATCCCGACTTCGGTCGCGGGCTCGAAGGTGTCCCGGTTTTGTCCATCGAAGTACTGGCGCTTCTCCGTCTTGATCGGCGGCATCGGCTTACCGTCGCGCGTGGTGCGCAGCAGCACCGCCGTGCTGTGACGATTGAGCTCGTCGTACTGCGAGACCCCTTCGCTGGTGAACGCCCATGCGTGTCCGTATGGATCGCGCGTGGTGAACGTCTCGCCGGAGCGAAGCGTCACATCGTTCTCGCGCTTGAAGGCGAGCGCCGCGAAGGCGACGAACAGCACGACGATGCCGACGTGCACGATGTAGCCGCCGTAGCGTCGCCGATTGCGCGCCACGAGCCGGAAGATCGCGGAGGCAAAATTTTCGTCGTACATGAAGTGCCGCGCGCGCACGCCCTTGTAGAACTCTTGCAGGATCGTCGTCATGACGAATCCGGCGAGGGCGAAGGCGATCAGTGCGTACACATCGCGCATGCCGAGCGCGAGCAGCATCGCCAGCGTGATGGTTCCGCCCACGAGCGGGCCGGTGAACTGGCGCTTGAGATTCGACACCGACGCGCGCCGCCACGCGATGAGCGGCCCGATGCCGGTGAGCGCGAGCAGGCCGAGCCCGAGCGGAATGTTCACCGCGTTGAAGAAGGGTGGACCGACCGTGATCTTGTTGCCCGTCACCGCTTCGCTGATGATCGGGAAGAGCGTGCCCCACAGCACCGAGAACGCGATTCCCACCAGCAGCAGATTGTTGAAGAGGAACGTCGCCTCGCGGCTGACCATGCTCTCGAGCTGCGCGTTCGACTGCAGATCCTTCAGCCGCGTCGCCACGAGATACGAGGTGGCCGCGATCGCCAGGACGAGGAACCAGGCGAACCACCGCCCCACCGGACTCTGCGCGAAGGAGTGCACGCTCGAGATCACGCCGCTACGCGTGATGAAGGTGCCGAGGATCGCCAGCAGGAACGTCGACACGACGAGCGTCACGTTCCATTTGCGCAGCATGCCGCGCTTCTCCTGCACCATGATCGAGTGCAGGAACGCCGTCCCCGTTGCCCACGGCAGGAATGATGCATTTTCCACCGGATCCCACGCCCAGTAGCCGCCCCAGCCCAGCTCCACGTACGCCCACCACATGCCGAGCGTGATGCCGATCGTGAGGAAGAACCAGGAGAGGAGCGACCAGCGGCGCACCGCCGCGAGCCACTCGCCGTCGAGCCGGCGCGTGATCAGCGCGGCGACGGCAAACGCAAATGGAACCGTCGTCGCGATGTAGCCGAGGTAGAGATTCGGCGGATGGATCGCCATCCCCGGATTCTGCAGCTGCGGATTCATCCCCCGGCCGTCGGCCGGGAGAAATCCAGTGCGCTCATACGGATTCGCGCCGAAGCAGAGCGTCGCCAGAAAGAACAGCGCGACGGCCGAGAGGGTGCCGATGACGTACGGCATCATCTCACGATTCTTGCCGCGGTTCGAGAGCGTCGCGATGCCGGAGTACATCGTCAGCACCAGCGCCCAGAACAGCAGCGATCCCGACTGTCCCGCCCAGAAGGACGTGATCTTGTAGACGACCGGCAGATTGATGCTGGTGTAGCCGGCGACGAACTTGATCGAGAAGTCGGAGTGGAGGAGCGCGCTCCACAGTCCGATCGACGCCAGCAGCACGAAAGCGAACGTGGCGTACACCGCATGCTCGGCACTGCGCACGAGCTCGGGGCGGCGCGTGGCGCCGCCGGCAAAGCCGACCATCGTCCCCCAGGCCGCCATGACCAAGGCGACCCAGAGCGACAGCTCACCAATGAGGATCATCGCGAACTCGTCAAGTCTTCGATGCGGGCGCGGCGGACTTGTAGCCTGGCGTGCTCTTGTATTTTTCGGGCGCGTTCTCGTAGCGCGAGGCGCACTTGGCCAGCACCGTCGTCGCGCGCAGCGTGCCGTCGCGCGCGAGACGCCCCTCGACGACGACGTCGACACCGTCGGTGAACGTGTCGGGCGCGAGCCCGCGGTACGTCACCGGATACGACTGCGCCCCATCGGTCACGGTGAACACCATCGACTTACCGCCGGGATCGCGCACGATCGTGCCGGGCACGACGCGAGCGCCGACTTTGATGCCCGTCTCGTACATCGTCGGATCGGCGGTCACTTTCTGCGACAGCTCGGTCGGCGTGAGATAGTACACGCCCGTGTTGGCGATCGACGACGCCATGAGCCAGCCGGCGCTGCCAAGAATCACCGCGCCGCCGATGAGGAATTTGGTCCGAGGTTTCATGCGCGACTCACGCGGGACCGTCGCGATCGGACACCGCCGCCGCGCGCTTGAGTTGCATCATGATCAGCTCCAGGCTCGCCATCGCGCGATCGCGATCGGCGGCGGACCATGACGGACCGTTGCGGTGAAGCTCCCGCACACGCTCGAGCAATTCGTCGATCAGCGCCCGGAGTACGACGTTCGTGCGCCGCTCGCCAACGTCGGCCAAGGGAATCGGCGTTTCCATGAGTTGAAGCTCGCATGAGGGACAGCGCTAGACAACGGAGAAGACCGTTCCGAAGGTGTCAGCGGGAGCGCCGGAGAACCAGCGTCGCCGCGCCCGCCCCCGCTACGTCCCACGTCAGGTCCTTCAAGCTGAAATCGCCGCCCGCCCTGCGGTCGTGCCATTCCTTGCCCACGCCGACCGCGAGCGTCACGGCCGACGCGCCGAGAATGGCTTGCTGATCGCGGGCGCGCGCGGCCCGCAACGCGCTGTACGAGACGCTCTGCACGAACGCCGACATGAAGAAGTGCTTCACCTTGTCGGGGGCAAACCACCGGTCGCCCGGGCCGTTCAGCATCACCGCCATGGCAATTCCGGCGATGATCATGCGCTTCTCCGCGCCGAGCCCGACGGCGTCACGCGCAGCTTCTTGAATTCCGCCCGCAGCAGCTCGATCGCCCGATCCAGCAACGCGCCGTGGCCGGGCGCATGAATCCAGCTGCTGGCGCCGGACGGATGCGGCAGCGGCACCACCGTCGCGCGCGAACCTTCCACCTCAATCGCATGCGCTCGGCCGATCACCTCATCGAGCGGAAGCGGGCCGAGAAAGCGGTCGATCGCCAATCGCCCGACGGGGATGAGCAATGCGGGACGAATGATCCGCAGCTCGCTGTCCAACCACTCGGAACACATCGCCTGCTCCTTCGGCGACGGCACGCGATCACCGCGCCCACTCGCGCTCGGACCCGGATAGCAGCGCGTGATCGCCGCGATGTACATCCGCTCGCGCGCCGTTACCTCATCGAGTCCGGCGCGCTCGAGCCAACGGAACAGCGTCCTTCCTGCCCTGCCGGCGAACGGCTTCCGGCTGTGGACCTCGACTTTCCCCGGCGCCTGCCCGACGAGCATCACGCGCGGATTGCGCGCCTCGGACACGATCGGAAGAATTCCGTCGAGGCCGCAACGGCGGCAGGCGCCCATTCGCGCGGTGTGCTCATCGAGCAAGAGCGGCAGCTTCACTGGTCGTCCCTCGCCCACGACAGCGCGGCGCGCACCGCTCGCGCCCATCCGTGGGCGCCATCGCGCGCGGCGGACACGCCGTCGCCTGGCGTCCAGCGGTCGAACCGCCGCGTCGATCCGAACGACTCGGCGTCGGGCCAGACGCCGGCGGCGATCCCCGCCAGCCCCGCGGCGCCGAGCGCGGTCGTCTCGATCACGTCGGGACGCTCCACCGGAACGCCAAGTACGTCAGCTTGAAACTGCATCAGCCATCCATTTTCGGACGCGCCACCGTCGACGCGCAGCGCATCGAACGATGCGCCGCTCCGCTCGCGCATGAGACTGAGGACGTCGGCGGTTCCGTAGGCCATGGCCTCGAGCGCGGCCCGCACCAGATGCGCGCGCCCGCTGCCGCGCGTGAGTCCGACGATCGTGCCGCGCGCCTCGGGCTCCCAATGCGGAGCGCCGAGCCCGACCAGCGCTGGAACAAAATACACGCCATCGTTCGAGGAGATCCCACGCGCCATCGCTTCCGTCTCGCGTGCCGACTCAATGATTCCAAGCCCATCGCGCAGCCACTGCACCGCGGCCCCGGCAATGAAGATCGCGCCCTCGAGCGCGTATGCCGGCTTGCCTGCCGCGTCGCACGCGACCGTGGTCAGCAGACCCCCGCCGGGCTCCGCGCGACGCGTGCCTGTGTTCAGAAGCAAGAAGGCACCAGTGCCGTAGGTGTTCTTCGCTTCGCCGGCGCTCCAACATTTTTGTCCGAAGAGCGCGGCTTGCTGATCGCCGGCGATGCCGGTGATCGGCACATCGCGGTCGAGTCCCAGCGGTGCGCCCATGGCCAGGCCGAAGTGGCCCGCGGAAGGGCGCACGTCCGGCAGCAGCGAGCTCGGCACGCCGAAGATCGAGCACAGCTCGGCGCTCCATTTCATGTCGCCGATGTCGTACAGCATCGTGCGCGACGCATTGGTCGGATCCGTCGCGTGCTCCAGGCCGCCGGTGAGCGCCCACACGAGCCATGCGTCGACGGTGCCGAAGGCGAGCTCGCCCGCGGTCGCGCGTCGCGCAATCGCCGGATCGCGCAGCATCCACGCGATCTTGGTGGCCGAGAAATACGGATCGACGACGAGACCGGTGCGCGCCGCAATCTCGGCGGCACGCGGCGCCAGCTCCAGACATCGCTCGGCGGTGCGCCGGTCCTGCCAGACGATCGCGCGGCCGATCGCGTTGCCGGTCGCGCGGTCCCACAGGACGACCGTCTCGCGCTGATTCGTGATGCCGATGCAGTCAGGTGCGACGCGCGCCATCGCCAGCGCATCGCGCGCCGCCTCCAACGTGCAGCGCACGAGATCGGCCGGATCGTGCTCCACCCATCCCGGCTTGGGAAAGTGCTGTGGAATCTCCCGATAACCTCGGCCGACGACGCGCCCGTCCTGCGCGATGACGAGACAGGTGGCGCCGGTGGTGCCTTCGTCGATGGCGAGGACGTGTTTCATCAGGTCAGGGATGCGGCACTGAGATCGCGGGACCCGAAATTGTATGCGGGCCGCCAGACGCCTTCGTCGTTCACGATCGCGGTGATCAGCGCGGCGGGCGTGATGTCGAAGGCTGGATTTTCTACGGCAACCCCATCGGGAACCGTCACCGTGCCGAACGAGTGTGCGATCTCATCGCGCCCGCGCTGCTCGACGTGAATCGCGTCGCCACTCGGCAGGGAATGGTCGAACGTCGAGCGAGGTGCGGCGACGTAGAACGGAATGGCATGATGGTGCGCGGCGATCGCCAATCCGTAGCTGCCGATCTTGTTGGCCACGTCGCCGTTCGCCGCGATGCGGTCCGCGCCGACGATCACTACGTCGACCAGCCCGCGCGCCATCATACTCGCCGCGGCGCCGTCGGCGATCACGCGAACGGGAATGCCGGCGCGCGACAACTCCCACGCGGTAAGTCGGCTGCCCTGGAGCAGCGGGCGCGTCTCATCAGCCAACACCTCGATCCGCCATCCGCGCTCCGCCGCGACGTAAATCGGAGCGAGCGCGGTTCCGATCCCCGCGGTAGCGAGCGCGCCGGCGTTGCAGTGGGTGAGTACCCGCGCGCCGTCGTGCAGCAGCTCGAGCCCGTGCTCCCCGATGCGGCGGCACATGGCGCGATCTTCATCGAGAATCGCCGTCGCTTCGTCGCGAAGCGCATCGAGCAGTGCCTCCTTCGCACCGGAGAAAGATTCGGAGCGCACGAGCATGCGATCGAGCGCCCACGGCAGATTTACCGCGGTCGGTCGCGTCGCGCGAATGCTCCTCGCGTGCTCGGCGAGACGAGCGCGAAATTCGGCTATGGGTTCGGTCGAGTACGCAGCAAGCGAAGTGACAAGCCCCATCGCGGCCGCGACGCCAATCGCCGGCGCCCCGCGCACGGCGAGCGTCGCGATCGCCTCGCACACATCATCGAGCGAGCGGAGGTCGCGCTCCTCGAAATGCTCGGGCAGCCGGCGCTGGTCGATGATGCGCACCGCGCTCCGATCCGGTGTCCACCGCACCGCCTCGATCACCGTCACGTTTCGCATTGGCCGCCAAAGCTACCCGTCAGCCTCTCAAGCCGCGACCTGATCTTCCGGCCGAAGCCGCCGCCGCCGCTCCGGGAAATGCTCCTTCAAGAACGCGATCAGCGCTTGCTCCTCGATCGCGTGGCCGGCGGCCGTGCGCCGCTTCGACGCCCGGCGCCCCTCCAGCGAAATCGTCTCGCCATGCAAGAGATAGCGG